>NZ_JHEG04000001.1:200000-306303 GCF_000760695.4 Tolypothrix bouteillei VB521301
ATATTTGCGTGAAACAGCGCCCAATACTCCTAGAGTTGTAGCAACAGCGTTACAACCTCCTTCTATCGCTAGCTTGACAATATTTTCTGGGTCAAAGTAGATAGGATTGGGCGCGAAAGATGCACCCGCTGAGTGTTCAATTCCTTGATCTACAGGGAGAATCGATAAATACCCAGTGTTAGCAAGGCGTCCGGTAGAATAAAGGGTCTGCAAATTCCGCAAAACTTGAGGGTTACGATCGCTACTCAGCCAAACTCGGTCTACAAAGTCCGGTCCAGGTAAGTGTAATAAATCTTTAGAAACTTTTGCCTTATGAGTGAGCAAGTCCTCAGCTTCTTTACCCAATAGGGACTCAATAAAATTGGGCGCAGACAGCGTTGTTGTCATTAGGGTTTCCTCAGGGAATTTACAAGCGTGTCTTTGCCTTTATGATAGCTTTTAGAAGAATAAAGTATAAAAATTTTCTAAGACATAACCATGTATATTTCTTACTATATATAAATCCTTGATACTTTATATATCATTCTTGACAAAAGTGCGATCGCGTCCGTTTCTTTTAGCATGGTTGAGAGCTTCTTCTGCTGCATTTACCAAAATACTTGGTGACTGTTGCATTTGAGGAACTATAGAAGCGACTCCCAGAGTAACAGTAACAACACTAGCAGTCAGCCCGTAGATTGACTCATCATGAGCAAGAGCTAACTTTTTGACTTGTTTTCGGATTTTTTCAGCAGTTTTTAAAGCTATAGGAGCTGTTATCTTTGGTAAAATGACAGCAAACTCTGTACCTTTGTAACGAGCTGGTATTGCCGAAGTAGAATCATTAAAACTTTCAAGAACTTGGGAAATCACGTTAGCAATAAGTCGCAAACAATCGTTTCCTGCTTCTTGACCGTGAGAGGTGTTATAACTCTTAAAGTCATCGATTTCTAATAAAATCAGAGATAGGGGTTTGTTTTCTAAAGCTAATTGTTGCCACTGTTCTTGCAAAGAAGTGTTAAAGTAACGTTTATTTGCGAGTTCGGTAATTTCGTCTGTAATAGATATGCGCTGTAATTCTTGAATTTGTCTTTGCAAATGTTCAATCTGTTCTTGCCAATTCCACTTGCAGAGATTTTGAGTCGCAAAGTACTGCCGATATAAATCGCATGAAACCGTACACTGATTTCTGACTAATTTCACTAAGCCCATGCTTTCTAACTTGTATGCTAATATGTGATCTAATTCTACACTTGTAGTAGAAGCAATCACCTGCCCAAATGCTCCTGCTAATTCTGGGGATTTTTGCAAAATTCCTAGCTGTCGGCGTAAGTGTGCGCTATAAATTCCAGTCATTGTAGGCGCTTCTTGTAATAAGTTTTCTAGGCTTAGATTTGGAGCAGTCAATAAATGGTAAATAGCCAATCGCACGAGATAGGGGTGTCCTCCCACCATTGCTTGTAAAGAGCGTGCATTTTTTACACCTTCCTCATTTGTCCAATTGAGTCCGTATCGTCGTGCCAAATCCTGAACTTGCTCTAAATTAAACTCTGGTAAATGAACTGATAATCCAACATTAAAAGGGGATTCATTAATATTTAATTCAGTATAAAACTCTGTAGAAGAAACTACAAATAATCGAAGATTTTGCCAAATTTCCCATTGTTTTGCTTGTTCGTGCCACGAGCGCAGTAAAGAAAAAAAATCTTGGCAAATTCGGGGATATTCAAAAATACAATTAACCTCATTCAAGACTAACACTAATGGTCTTTGAATAGTTTGTAATAAATATTTTTGAAAATAAATAGTACAGCTAACCTTAGAACCTATATCTTCATCCCAATACTCATTAAGGTTTGAATTAAGTTGCAATTGTTGGCTTGCGTTAGCACAAAACCAACGCAAAAATTTCTCTAAAGTTGTAAAAACTTCTTCTTCTGCTTGCTCAAAATTGATGTAGATAGTCTTATAACCTAGATAGCGAGCATAATTCATAAGGCGGAGAGTGAAGGAAGTTTTACCCATCTTTCTAGGGGCTTGCATCCGAATTACACTTCCCGGTCTCATAATTTCTTGATATGTTAATTCCTCAACTGAGTAATGACTGATATAATAAGGGGAATTCAGGGGTTCGGGATCGCAGGGAAATTCAATGGTGGCTGAAAACTGCATTTGATCTCAACTCCAGATAATTAGTTATTACTAAAGCAACTATGCACGTGGTTTGAACATTTTCCTGTTCTTTGCTCTACAGTCATAATGATGAGTACCCTAGTAGACGTAATGTAGCGAGCCCAACTCTCCATAATATTCTTATCATCAAATGGGTATCAATCATTGAGAGGCTACACAGATGCTTTTCTTGGAGATATATCTATCTTTAGGTGTATTGAACCTATAAGCAATCTGCCTAAAGATAGATTTAAAATAGAAAATGAGTCAAATGCTAGGTGCGATCGCAGGTGATATCATTGGCTCTGTTTATGAAGCCAACAATATCAAAACGAAAGATTTTCCTCTTTTGCAAAGTGAGTGCCGTTTTACGGATGATACTGTGCTGACAGTTGCGGTTGCTGATACTATCTTGAACGAGGATTTATCTGTTGGCAGCAGCAAATACATTGATAAATTTAAGTCTTACTACCGTCGCTATCCCTTAGCTGGTTACGGGGGAACCTTTAAAATGTGGGCGGGATCGAGCAGCAGAGAACCCTACAACAGTTGGGGTAACGGTTCGGCAATGCGAGTCAGTTCTATTGGATTTGCTTTTAACGATCTCGATATTGTGTTACAAGAAGCACGGCATAGCGCTGAGGTAACCCACAACCATCCGGAAGGTATTAAAGGTGCTCAAGCAACTGCAACTGCTATCTTTCAAGCGCGGATGGGTCATAATAAAAACTCTATCAAGTCTTATATAGAAACTCATTTTGGATACGATCTCGGTCAAACTCTTGACCAAATAAGACCGAATTACCGATTCGATGTTTCTTGTCAGGGGTCTGTTCCCCAAGCCATCATCGCCTTTTTAGAATCCACTGATTTTGAAGATGCTATCCGCAATGCTATCTCTATTGGTGGTGACAGTGATACTATTGCTTGCATTACAGGTGGTATTGCTCAAGCTTTTTATGGTGGTGTACCAACAGAAATCTCTCAATGGGTGTTCGAGCGTCTAGATGAACATTTACGCAGTGTTACCCAACAGTTTATGTCCCAATACTGTTTATAAATAATGCCAACTCGAAGCAAAACCAAAGCCACTGTTTGGCTTATAGAAAACGGTAAAGTGCGATCGCGTTCCGATCAACTTGCAACCGAAGAACCGTTGGAAATTCGCCTTGCATTTCCACGTCAAACAGTTGCGGTAACGATGCGAACCCCCGGAGCAGATTTTGAACTCGCTGCTGGATTTCTTTACACCGAGGGAGTCATTGGCTGTAGAGAAGATATCCAACGCATAAGCTATTGCGTAGATAACTTGGTAGATGGAGAACAACGCTACAACATTGTCAACGTTACCCTTCGAGAAGGATTGAATCCCGATCTACAGCCGCTACAAAGGCATTTTTATACAACAAGTGCTTGTGGAGTTTGCGGTAAAGCCAGTCTTGAAGCCTTGCGTTTGCGTAATTACTCGCCTATTCCTACAGGGTTAGCAGTTGCATCTGACATCATTTACACATTACCTAATAAACTCAGAGCAGCCCAGAGTGTGTTTGATGCAACAGGTGGTCTCCATGCAGCTGCTTTGTTCGATACTCAAGGACAACTGCTAACCATACGTGAAGATGTCGGACGCCACAATGCATTAGATAAGCTAATAGGTTCAGCTTTGCTTAACGGGGAATTGCCTTTGAACGATCGTATTGTCATGGTCAGCGGACGTTCTAGTTTTGAAATTTTGCAAAAGTCTACAGCAGCTGGAGTTCCTATTGTCTGTTCTGTTTCTGCGCCTAGCAGTTTGGCTGTGTCAATAGCAAAGGAATTTGGAATCGCTTTAATCGGATTTTTGCGAGGCGAAAAGTTTAATGTATATGCTGGGTTGGAAAAAATACGATGAATCCCCCCCAATTTACTGACGCATTTGTGACTCTGGCAACTGTTCATTTTGACACTATCGTCAGTTTCTATACCCAATTTCTAGGTATACAACCAACAAGTCTTATTCCAAATGTTTATGCAGAATTTCAACTTAGGGGCTTAAAACTAGGTATTTTCCAACCAAAAAATTTAGATTCGTCTGAATTTGAAAACTCTGAAAAAAGTAAGATGAGCTTGTGTTTGGAGGTGCGGAACTTGGAGAGTGCGATCGCACATTTAACTGCATTAGGTTACCCCCCAACAGGAGAGATAAAAACTGCATCCCATGGAAGAGAAATTTATGCTTATGACCCCGAAAGCAATCGGTTAATTCTGCATCAATCTACCGTTCTTTCTGTTGAATTCCTTTCTGACTCACACCAGTAACAGAACCGCTTCCTCCAAACACAGAATCACTAACGTGTCCGGCTAAACTTTTGCTTGGTCACCAAACAAAATTTTGAGTTGTTCGGACAAATCTTCAGGGGATACATCCTCTTGATGCGTCGCAATCCACCAATGATTTCCGCTTAAATCTTTTAACCCTGCTTGGCGATCGCCCCAGAACTCATCTTTCGGTTCCATCAGTGAAGTACCACCTGCTTCGATCGCACTTTCGTAAGTTGCATCAGTATTCTCAACGTACAGATAAATCGAACTTGGCATTGGCTGAAACTCACCCGTCGCTTCACTCAGCATGATGAGCGAATCACCTATTTTAACCTCAGCATAGATGATACAGCCTTCTGGATTTTGGATGCGACGAATTTCCCGAGCTTCAAACGCCTGCTTGAGAAACTCAATTAAGGTTGCGGCTCCTTTTACGACAAGGGATGGCGTAACAGTGTGAAAACCTTCAGGGATTGGTTTGACTGCCATAATTATTGCCTCTGACAATAATTTAGTACACCTCTATGTTAGTACAAATGTATTAATAAATCTACAATCTTAAAAGACAGGCGATCGCGAGTCCTACAAGTTGGGAAAGTTGGAGTATTTTTTTTGTTGGAAGGCGGTTGTCGCCACCTTTAACTGCGAAAAACCCGCAATAGCATTCTTCAATGGCTACATTAGAAGATACAAGAAAGAAAAGTCGTTTTTTGCTTTTATTGACCAGGTACTCTTACACAATGATGAGTGAAGCAGTTATTATTTCCGATAACCCCTTACTAAAAGGTTCTGGCTTACCACCTTTTACACAAATACAACCAGAGCAGGTTGTACCAGCTTTTAACCAATTGCTGGCAGAAATAGACAAAGAACTCGTAACACTAGAAGCTAACGTTGAGCCTACATGGAGTGGTTTAGTAGAACCTCTAGAAAATCTCACAGAACGTTTGTACTGGAGTTGGGGTATTGTCAGTCATCTTATGGGTGTAAAAAATAGCCCCGAATTGCGCGAAGCGTTTGAAACTGTACAACCACAGGTGATACAGTTCTCGAACAAGCTCAGCCAAAGCCAACCAATTTACAACGCTTTCAAAGCACTCCACGCCAGTGATACTTGGGCAACTTTAAACACAGCCCAACAACGTATTGTAGAATCTGCTATTCGAGACGCAGAACTTGCAGGTGTTGGCTTGCAGGGAGAGGCAAGAGAGCGTTTTAATGCCATTCAGATGGAGTTGGCAGAAATATCTACTAAATTTTCCAACCATCTGCTTGATGCGACTAAAGCTTTTAGCTTGACTTTAACAACTCAAGCAGAAATTGATGGTTTACCCCCCAGCTTACTTAGCTTAGCGGCACAAGCTGCACGCTCTGCAGGAGAAGAGAACGCTACGACAGAAAATGGTCCTTGGCGCATTACTTTGGACGCCCCCAGTTATGTGCCTTTTATGCAACACAGTACCCGACGGGACTTAAGGGAAAAGCTGTACAAAGCTTTTATCGCCCGTGCTTCATCAGGTGAGTTGGATAATAACCCGCTGATTGAGCGCATATTGGAACTGCGTCAAGAACTTGCAGAGTTGCTGGGTTACCAGACCTATGCTGAATTAAGCCTAGCTAGTAAGATGGCTCCTAACGTCAAAGCAGTAGAGTCTTTGTTAGAAGAATTGCGTTCTCGCAGTTATGACGCTGCTTTGAAGGAATTGGATGAACTCAAAGCGTTTGCTGCATCTAAAGGAGCACCAGAAGCAAAGGATTTGTGGCAATGGGACATTCCATTTTGGGCAGAGCGTCAGCGAGAAGAAAAATTTGCCTTCACTGCTGAAGAGTTACGCCCTTACTTCCCACTCCCTCAAGTTCTTGATGGTTTATTTGGATTAGTCAATCGATTATTTGGTGTGACTGTTACCCCTGCTGATGGTCAAGCCCCCATTTGGCAGGAGGATGTAAGGTATTTTCAAATTGCTGATGAAGCAGGTCATCCTATTGCTTACTTTTACTTAGATCCCTACAGCCGTCCTGCTGAAAAACGTGGCGGTGCGTGGATGGATGTTTGTATTAACCGTGGCAAAGTCGTGCAAAATGGAGTGACAACTATTCGTTTACCCGTGGCTTATTTGGTTTGCAACCAAACCCCCCCAGTGGATGGTAAGCCCAGTTTAATGACTTTTGACGAAGTTGAAACTCTGTTCCACGAGTTTGGTCACGGCTTGCATCTGATGCTAACAAAGGTGGATTATCCTTCGGCTGCAGGTATCAACAATGTTGAGTGGGATGCGGTGGAATTACCCAGCCAGTTTATGGAAAACTGGTGCTATGACAGACCAACTTTGTTTGGCATGGCAAAGCACTATGAGACAGGCGAACCTCTGCCAGAACATTATTACCACAAGCTGGTGGCAGCAAAGAATTACATGACCGGTACTGGTATGTTGCGACAAATCCATATCAGTCTCCTTGATATAGAACTGCATCATCGTTACCGTCCGGGCGGTGCGGAAACTCCCAAGGATGTGCGATCGCGTCTCGCTAAAACCACAACAGTTCTGCCTCCATTACCTGAGGATGCCTTCTTATGTGCTTTTGGACACATATTTGCTGGAGGATATGCAGCAGGTTATTACAGCTATAAATGGGCTGAAGTTCTCAGTGCAGATGCTTTTGCAGCGTTTGAAGAAGCCGGTCTTGATAACGAATCAGCCATAAAAGCAACAGGTAGGCGCTATCGAGATACAGTGTTGGCGCTTGGTGGTAGCCAGCATCCGATGGAAGTCTTTAAGTCCTTCCGGGGTCGCGAACCGAGTACCGAACCATTACTCAAGCACAATGGTTTGGCTGTTGCAGCTTAAAAGTTTGTAAAGATGTAGAGACGCGCCACAGCGCGTCTCTACAGAAGGATGTTAGCGATCGCGTTAGCTTTAACAAAGTAGCATTGAGTGCGGCAAAAGTCTTTAAATTTTGTAAAAAATAGAAGTAACATTCATCATATTCTTGCAAGTTTTCTTTGCATTACTTAACCTTTGTTCTAATTAAAAAGAGTAAACATAGATTACAACTAATAAATTTAATAACCATTCATTAAGTTCATGGGTCAGAATTAATAGTAAGCTTAAATCATCAAAAACCCAGTTAATCCTTTCAAAAACTGGGTACCAATAACTTGAAATGTTAGTGGTTAGTGGTTAGTGGTTGTTAGAACAATCAGCTACTAATAATTAACTCATAACCATTAACTATCAGTCAGTAAATTAGGTAACCTGAACCCCAAGAAGATCTAAGATGATAGAAAAAATTTTGCTAGCTGTCTCTGGATTAGGTCACGCCGAAGAGATGCTCAAAAGTTTAAAGGATGTGCCATCAATTCAACGTGCAAAAGTAACCGTTTTGCACGTTGTACCAGATCAAGTGACTGCCGAAAACATGACAACTAAATGGGAAGAAGGCGGCAAAATTTTAGCGAATGCTATTCAGTATTTGAACCTAGATCCCAGTCGGGTTTCCTCTATTTTACGTCAAGGCGATCCCAAAACTGTGGTTTGTCAGGTCGCCGATGAAATTGAAGCTGACTTGATTATTATGGGTTCGCGAGGACTCAAACGCCTCCAATCTATTCTATCGAACTCCGTCAGTCAGTATGTTTTCCAACTATCTTCTCGCCCCATGTTGTTGGTTAAAGATGACGTTTATGTCAAAAGAATTAACCGGATTATGGTGGCAATGGATAACTCTGAAGCTGCCAAGCATTGCTTGACTTTAGCTCTATTCTTCCTACGAGATATTAAAGGAGGAGAGTTAATTCTAGCTAATATTAATACGGATTTGCGTGGTAAACCATCTGAAATGTATGAAATTAGTGCAGAACACAGCCCTGTTTTAGCCGCCGCCGCTACAGAAGCTAAAAAATATGGTATACCAGTTCGTTGTGTAGTAAGTAGTGGTAAACCTGGTGAAGAAATTTGTCGCTTGGCAGATGAATGGAAAGTAGATTTACTACTCCTTGGTTCTCCGGATCGCCGTCCTTCTATTGCTAAGAGTTTAGTAGATATAGACAGACTTTTGGGTGCATCTTTGTCTGATTACGTTCGAGTTAATGCAAACTGTCCTGTTTTGCTGGCAAGAACAGTAGATTAAGTAAAGTTGAACAATCGGTGGTTGATAAATAAAAACCCCTACGCTATAAATGTAGGGGCTTTATTCGATCTACAAAAAATTACTAAGCTGTCACGCCCGTAATTTGCACATAGCAAACAACCCTAGCAATCCTAATTCATTCGTGAAAGATTCTTATAACTGATAGGTTGGGAAATACCTTACCTACGTGTATTTCACAAATTAAACAGGATTGCTATAGGTAACTTGCTAGCTACAGTTCTCTTAATTTTGAATTTTGAATTTTGAATTTTGAACTGCTTTCTAATCTTTTTTACCTTCGCGGCTAGCAGTTTGAATGTAAAGAATTATTAAAAAGACGGCGGGAACGAGAACGAACAGAATGCTCGCTACGAACCCTAGATCGTTAACTTGCATGGGAAGACAGCCTCTCTTCGATATCTAGGTAACACTTTTAGGATACCATTCTATGGTTGAAAGAAGCATCAAGTACAAACACATAAAAACTGGCTTTCTCCCCACTTTAAGTCCGAGTGACTTTACACTCCATCGTTTATCCTTTTTTACGGCTTTGTTACTACACTGACTGCACCATGTACCAAAGTTTGACAAGCAAGACGACAATTTTCTGGCTTTTTCTTTAATAATTTGTTTTCTGCATCGGTACGGGGTGATAAATTTTCCAAACCTTCAACAATCTCTACCACACAGCAGCCACATTGTCCGTATCCTCCACAATTCATCATCTTGCCAAAAAGTTTGTATATATCAATGTTGTTTTGCAAGGCTCTTTCTCGTAAATTCGCGCCGTTAGCTGCTACGACTTCTTTGTTTTCTTTCACAAATGTAATGTTACCCATTTCTGATACCTCGTTTACTGTACTTAACTAAAAAAGCAATAAGGATAAAGGGTAAAGGATCAAAAGCTTATAGTTCGTCCTTCATTAGATACAACCTCCCGAATTTCACGGTAGCGGCGTTACCTGTCATACTTCGCTTGTTTATATATTACCCACTTATTTTAAGTTATTACAATTTCTTAAGAATTATCAACTTTGTTGACGAAATTTGAGTAAAAGAAAACCCGACAGCTAAAAATCGTCGGGTTTGGGGAGTATTGAGCCTATACTTAGGTCAAATGGTTTATCTAAAACCAATAGCGGCTTGCCAAACAAAAGCCAGCAACAAGAAGAAAACGGGGATAATTGGCAGAACGTCTACCAAAGGATCGAGAACTTGATAAGCTTCGGGTAATTTTGCTAACAACAATGCTGCTTCCATATTTATTAAATCCACCTATCCAACACAGCTTTCAGAATTGAGAAATATCTTAACACGCGTCAGTAGTTAGTGGTTAGTGGTTAGTAGTTAGCGATCGGTGGTTAGTGATTTTCCCTAATCCCCATTCTCCAGTCCCAAATCCTCAGCCCCCTGTTCCAGCCAAGAAGCAAAATCAATCGCAAAAGTATCGTTGAGTATTGCTTCTCGTATCTTTTGAGTAAAGCGAATCAACTCAGTGATATTGTGAATACTTAATAAGGTATACGCTAAAATCTCTTGCGCCCTTACTAAGTGTGATATGTAAGCACGACTAAAATTTCGACACGCGTAGCAAGGACAAGTGTTATCTATTGGGGTAAAGTCTTCACGAAACTTTGCATTTTTTAAATTCCAACGCTCGCCTTGCACCATTGCTGTACCGTGTCTCGCCCAACGGGTGGGAATAACGCAATCGAACAAATCCACTCCGGATGCGATCGCAATTGCAATTTCCCGGTATGTACCTACTCCCATTAAATAGCGAGGTTTTTCTGGTGGTAGCAGAGGTGCCGTTGCTTTGACCACATGAGAAATCAGTTCCGGCGGTTCACCGACGCTGACACCACCAATAGCGTATCCAGGTAAATCTAACTCTGCGAGCGCCAAAGCTGCCTGAGAACGCAAATCAAGATACACCCCTCCCTGTACAATACCAAACAGGGCTTGGTCTTGACGTTGATGGGCGCTTATACAACGTTTCAGCCAGCGGTAAGTCCGTTGAGTGGCAGCTTCCACTTCTTGGCGTGTGGCTGGATAAGGCGGACACTCATCGAATGCCATAATGACATCCGCGCCCAAAGTGTTTTGAATTTCAATAGAACGCTCTGGAGTTAAGTTAATAATTTGACCATCATGGGGTGAGCGAAAAGTAACTCCTTCTTCACTAATTTTCCTCATTTCACTCAAACTAAAAACTTGGAATCCACCTGAATCGGTCAGGATCGGTCCCTTCCAGCCCATAAATTTATGCAGTCCTCCACCTCCTGCTACAATTGCCTCACCTGGTTGGAGGTGTAGATGATAAGTATTGCACAAAACCATCTGCGCTCCAGTTTCCTCCAGTTGAGATGGAGTAATCGTTTTGACATTGGCTAGCGTCCCCACAGGCATAAAGCGTGGAGTTTCTACTATACCGTGAGGGGTAGAAAAAATTCCGACCCGCGCTTTCGTCTGGCTACAGTTAGCAAGACGTTGAAAAGAAAATTGTGCAGTCAAGAGAGAATTTGCTAATTGCTAAGGGCTAATAGCTAATAGTAACATCCAGGAATTGGAGACACGGGGGATAAGGGAGATAAGGGAGACAAGGGGGACAAGGTAGAATCAACTTCCTTGTCTTCCTCGTCCCCAGTTCCCAATACCCAATCCCCAATTAAAATAAATCGCAGTTATCATCATCCATTTCCGCATCCCACTTAGCCGAGAAAACTTGCTCCATCATGGCTTCTAAAGCACTGATGTGAAAACAACGTTCGCGTCTCTCTTCTAAAGAAGTTGAAAGGGGAATCAGTCGCAAACACATTCCTTCTTGAATAAGGTCAAAATAAGTTTCTTTTTCCGGAGACAGTTTTAATTCCAAGTAATCAAAACTATAAACATTCAAATAAAGCGTATGGTTGGCAACTAAGGTAGACCGTTGCGGATTGGCAAAAACTTCCATGACATCCCCCTCCCCCTCGCTCTGCAATTTTCCCTCATGGGTGTGGATATAGCGAACGCGACCTAAGTCTGTGAGTAATCGCCACATATCTTGCTTATTCACAACCACGCCTGTATCAATAATGCACGGAGCTGGTATCTTGGTATCGGGTAGATGGTTACTCATAAATTAAACAATTTTTGGAGCCCAGATGAGTTCAACATAGCTACACAGTCATTGTCACAGCTTTGCTGAATCCCTACATTTTAATAAATATCTTCACTTGTAGGACGATTGATTGAAAAGCTGCAATCAATAAATTTGCAAGCAACAGTACTACGGTACTGTCACAAACTTTTGAGACTGGCAAAGCTAATTCGCTTAGTGCTGATTTATACAAAAATAAAAAATCATCACTGAGCTTAGCATAACAAAATTTTTTCAATAAGTTCCCACCACTGATAAATCTTATTTAAAGCTTTAAAAAGGACGAAAGATAAAGTATCCGTATTTCTTGTCTTTGGTTCGATCTGTAAGCTACATTATTATCCTTTATACTTTATCGTTCAGATGACCGTTCGGCATCCGTGGTGGAAACAACATCTGTTAAATATGGCAGCTTCTATAGTATTCTATACAAGTATTCCCCTGCCATATCTAGAAGGATTGGACTTCCGGTATGTGGCCCGATATGCTCCATTAGTAGGGTGTGCGATCGGGAGCATTTTGGGAACATTAGATATTGGAATGAATTATTTGAATGTGCCAATATTTACTCGTAGCGCTTTGCTGGTCAGTATTTGGGTTGCCATGACTGGGGGATTGCACTTAGATGGAGCTATGGATACAGCTGATGGTTTGGCAGTGGGAAATCCCAAGCGGCGACTTGAGGTGATGGCAGATAGTGCAACAGGTGCATTTGGCGCAATGGCGGCTGTTGTTTTGGTGGTTCTTAAAATAGCTGCTTTAACAGATTTGGAGAAAAACCGTTGGTTGGCTTTAATGGCAGTTTGTGGGTGGGGACGTTGGGGTCAGCAATTGGCTATTGTCCGGTATCCTTACCTCAAAAAAACTGGTAAGGGGGCATTTCACAAAGAAGTTATTCGTTCTTATCAAGACTTGTTACCGGGATTGTTTTTAGTATTGAGTTTAAGTGGATTAGAGATATTACTGAACAAACAGCGTCTGTTGTTTGCCCTAGGAATGGCAATTGCAGGAATTGCGATCGCCACTCTTACGGGTGCTTGGTTTAACCGTAAGTTAGGCGGACATACAGGAGACACTTACGGTGCTGTTGTTGAGTGGACAGAAGCATTACTTTTATGCGTACTGACTGGGTTGGTGAGTGGTTAGTCGTTAGCGGTTAAATACAACCAACAACTACAACTAACCACTCTCTAACTCCCTTTAACTGGTTGCAGTCGTGTCACCTTAAGTTTAAAAGCGCCAATCCCGGTTTCTCCAAATGACCGAACGCGCACGATGTAACTTCCTGTCTCTGAAACTCGGGTAAAAAGCAGAGAATTGCTGCTACCATCAGGACCGTCATCGTTTTCTGCTACAGTGGTTCCATCAGGTGCTAGCAATGTAATGATAGCATCGAAGCTTTCAGAGACTAAATCAATGGCTAGATTATCTCCCTTACTCAACTTCACCATGTAATCGCGAGCATATCCGCCTTGACCTGTAGGAATATCCTTATCAGAGAGCATATCGGAAATTTCATTACTTAGAGGCAAAGGAATCGGACTATACAACTTATTTGCTGGTTGAGCAAAAGCTGCTGTTGTACTGAAACCAATGACCACTACCGTGGTACTCGCAATCGCGAGTTTTCTCAACCCCACTGCAAAAGCCTTACTTATCATCCCGAGACTCTTCCATGAAAACAGCGCCGTTTGGTTAATTATAGTTTTCCTTGCTCAAAATTGCCCATGTATGGTTTTTATCTGGGATTTTAACTGGGGGTGTTCTGGTTGAAGGTAAGAGCAACTGCTGCAATCCCTAAAACTCCAATTCCACACTGATTGAGTGTTTGGGTAGCAGATTTGGCAGTTGCTCCAGTGGTGTAAATGTCATCAATTAATAACACTGGGCTTTCTAAGGAATAAAGAAAATCTTGTCTTACTCGGAAAGCTTTTGCTAAGTTCTTTTGTCGCTCGGACACGGATAAACCATACTGTGCTTCAGTTTCTTCTACTCTCTCCAAACCGTTGACTTTTAATTGCAATCCTGTTGTTTCACAAAAGCTTTGGGCTATAAGTGCAGCTTGGTTAAAACCCCGCTTTTTTTGCTTATTCGGGTGGAGTGGAATTGGCACAACTGTGCATTTTGTATTCCGTGCAGGGCTACTCGATAGCCATGTGTTGCCCAGGTAATGACCTAAAGGACGAGCAATTTCAGGATGGTTTTTATATTTCATGGCAGCGATCGCTAATTTCAGCGTACCACCGTAACTTCCCCAAGCAAACACCGGAAGGGGCTCGTGCCAAAATACACTAGGATTGGGTAAATAAGCTCGTTGTAATTGCTGATGGCAGTTTTGGCAAAATTCTTGGCAAGTAGACCGCTGGCATAGAGTGCAACAGGATTTTAGGAAAATATTTAATAGACTTTGAAAATTTCTCTCCCAAACGGCCATATCTCACGTTAAATAAATTATAACTTTATTATTCTCAATATATATCAACTGATTTGGCTAACATTTGGTTGCTACTCAGGCAGTTTTATGTGCCCGAACATTCCCGGCATTAAATTTGTGGCTTTTTTAAGGGCTATTTTGGCAGTAAAACTACGGCTGTTGGGATTTGCAGAAAGAATAATTTGATTGACTTGTCCGCGCACAGAATGCTTGAGAGCATCTAGTTGCACTTCTACTTCATCTCCTGGTTTCACCAAGGACTTCATTGACTCTGGTACTGCAACGCTAAACTGCAAGCGATCGGTATTTTCCAATGTCACCAAAGGTTGTCCAAAACCCACTATTGCACCTACTTCTGTATGTTGCTTGGTGACGACTCCAGCAAATGGTGCTTTAACAATGCTGCGGTTCACGTTAGCAATCTTTGGCTTTACTTCTGCTCGTGCTTGCTGAACTTGGGAACGCGCCTGCTTTAATCCTGCTCGTGCTTGCTGGACTTGGAAGCTTGCCTGTTTTACAGCAGTTTTGGCTTGCTCAATTTCCCGCTTGGCTCGTTCAATCACAGCTTTTGCCTGTTGAATGCGAGCTTCAATTAATGCTACCTGGGTATTGGCTGTATCTAGTTGTAATTGGCTGACTGCACCATCTTTTCGCAGCGTAGCCATGCGTTGTTGATTTAACTGAGCGTCAGCTAGTTGTGCTTGTGCTTCCTGCAATTTGGTTTCAGCTTCCTGTTGACGAACCTCTGCTTGATTGAGTTGTGCTTCTGCTTGAGTTTTGTTTGCTAGGGCTTGAGTTTCGGCGAGAGTCGCAACTGTTACACCTGCCTGGGCTTGGGAAATCACAGCCGATGCTCGATCGCGTTGTGGCTGGATATCTTTGACATCAATAATGGCAATGATTTGACCTGCTTTAACTCTGTCACCTTCTTGCACCAGCAAAGTTTTCATCTGTCCCATAACGGGGCTGGTAGTAGTAACGGTTTCTACCGCTTCCAACGTACCATTTAAGGAAATTCTACCCAGACTGGATGCTTTCTCGGTCAGGGTCGTTTTTACTTCTATAGGTTTGATAGTGCTAGTTATAGGAGCAGTAGATTCCGCAGAATTAGAAAAAAAGGATAAAACGATAGCTCGCAAGCCTGTAATTGCTAAAAGGGCTGCTAAAAAAAACATATCGTATTTCATTCGCTTACCTTTGCTGTGATACTAACCCAAGACGAATTAAGGCGATCGATCGCTAAGGAATTTCTCTCCCTGCGCGATCGCACTCTATTTGGCATCACGCAGATGTTCATCCAGCACTGAAAACCTTGTGTGGCTCGCAATTGTAGGTTTGGCTGCGGTAGTAAAGTTTCATCTGCTGTTAATATACCTAAAACAGCAAACAAGATTTGATCTTCAGCAATCAAAATTCGATTGATGGGAACAATGCTGCAGTGCAGACAATTTAATCGTTATGAATTTGAATAGTTTCACCGTTGCTACGAGTAATACTCAGGGCTTTGAACTCATTGTCGTCATAGTTGCCAACAACAGTGACTTTTTCTCCTACAGAGAGGTTAATGGGTTGTCCTAACCGAGGTTCTGCTTCAATCATGATTTGTCCCTTACCATCGTTGAGAATGAACTCGTCATCTAAAAGCTTAGTAACTTGACCGGAAATACTGGTAACACGAGCATTAGGCAAATTCTCAATTTGGTTGGGCGTTTTCTGTGCTACTACCTCAAAAGGAATTAGCAACGCAAACAAACCGGTTAGGACAATACTGGGTGTAGGATTGAAATTCATTTGTTAAAACCTCCAATCTGATGTTTAATTCACGCTTATTTTCAGATTGCCAGATAAAAGTAACAAGAAAGTAACAGCACGATCTTCAACCAAGGAATTCCTTCATTAACAATCAAAATCTTTGCTTACCAGGTATTCTTTGCTGGTTATGGTCGGGGCTGAGTGCTGTTAACTAATATCTATGCAAATCTGTGTATGTCTGTGCTTTTTGCTGAGATATTAGCCGGATGACCGAAGGACGAATTGCGCGGAGCGCTTGACCGATGCACCCTACGGTTCGGATGAGTCTTTAACTTTGTCTACTTCTTCAACAACCCACGGTTTAAGAACAACACTAGCAACCGTGTTGTTTTCAATGTACTTTCAGGAGGACTGTCTATTTTTGTGGGCGTTTCTTTTTCTCCATTCAGGTGAAGATATTCTTTGATTTTGGACTTAATTCATAATTGACTGCCTCAACATTGAAGCATACAATAGATTATACAATTCTCAGGTTTTCGATGAGAAATCAAGATGACAGAGGTGAGAAAAAGCGTGCAGTCAGCTACTAGAGCGGTGACTAAAACTTATACAGAACAAATAGAGTTTTGGCATTGGGGCGAGATATCTGCTCTTGCTAATTTGGCATCCTCAGCACGTCATCGTAGAATATCTACATTTACCAAGAGAATGGGTCTAAAGCCTCGCTCTTCTAGGGCGACTTTATTTGTGTTATAATATTTTGCGTAGAAGTTTTCCACGGAAAATGATTGTTTTAGAATTCAAAGCCAAAGGGAAAACGACTCAATATACTGCCATTGATGAGGCGATTAGGACGGCTCAATTTGTTCGCAATAAGAGTATCCGTTTTTGGATGGATAATCGAGGCGTGGGACAAAAAGAAATGTATCGCCTTAGTAAGTCATTGAGAAGAGAATTCCTATTTGTAAAAGCTCTGAATTCTAGTGCTTGCCAAGCTTCTATTGAACGGGCTTATAGTTCTATTGCTCGTTTTTACGACAACTGCAAAAAGTCTGTTCCGGGTAAAAAGGGATATCCAAAGTTCAAGAAAAATTCTCGCTCAGTGGAGTATAAAACCTCTGGGTGGTCACTTTCCGAGACCAGGAAACAAATAACCTTCACCGACAAAAAAGGTATTGGTACGCTCAAGCTGAAAGGAACATGGGATTTAAACTTCTACCAATTAGAACAGGTAAAACGAGTTAGATTAGTTCGTCGTGCTGATGGGTATTATGTTCAATTTCTGATTAGTGTAGACAACAAATTAGAAACACAACCCACAGGGAAAACCATTGGTTTGGATGTAGGACTTAAAGAATTCTATACCGACAGCAATGGACATAGTGAACCTAACCCAAGGTTTTATCGCACAGGAGAGAAACGTCTAAAATTTAGACAAAAGCGCGTTTCTCGTAAAAAGAAAGGCTCTGCCAACCGTAAGAAAGCTATTAATAAATTAGGGCGAGTACACCTCAAAATAAGTAGGCAACGTGAAGAACACGCCAAGAGACTGGCGCGTTGCGTAATCCAATCTCACGACTTGGTATCCTATGAAGATTTGAGGATTAAAAATTTAGTGAAAAATCACTGTCTCGCTAAATCTATTAATGATGCTGGTTGGTATAAATTCAGAAAATGGTTGGAGTATTTTGGGGTGAAGTTTGGCAGGATAACTGTTGCGGTTAACCCCGCCTACACTTCTCAAGAATGCTTCAGTTGTGGCGCAATAGTCAAAAAATCTCTATCTACAAGAACCCATGTTTGCGAATGCGGCTTTGTCATAGATAGAGACTCGAATGCCGCTATCAATATTCTGAAATTAGCCTTGAGTACCGTAGGGCATACGGGAACTTGGATCTACTATCCGAACGCTTCAGGAGATTCGACCTCTACTCATACTGGAGAAATCCTGTATCAGCAAGTTGGGTCTGTGATTGAAGAATCTTCGCCCTTATAGGGCGGAGAGTGTCAAACAGTTATGCCTAGATTTAAATTAACGGTTTAGATGTGAATGGTAGTTTGATTTGAAAGGTAGAGCCTTCACCCAAACGGCTTTTTGCTAGAATTTGTCCCCCATGTACCCGCACAATCTGTTGCGCGATCGCCAATCCTAACCCAAAGCCTCCTGTATGGCGCGAGCGCACGCTGTCAACTCGATAAAACCGATCGAAGATATAGGGTAAATCTGTCTCTGGAATCCCAATACCGCTATCGAGTACTTCAATAACCACCCAATGAGACTGAAAGAAAACTCGCAAGCAAACTTTCCCTCCAGACGGGGTATAGCGGCAAGCGTTACTGAGAAGATTTGTTACCGCTTGACGCATTAAATCTGGATTTATTCTCAGCATTACCAATCGTTCGGGAAATTCGCTGATGAATTCTAAGTTTTTTGCCTTTGCTAAGTGGGTGTATTCCTCTACTAATGTTTCGAGCCAGTTAACCAAATTGATGAGGTTAAGAGCCTCTGGCTTTAATTGTCCTTCATTTCGAGCTAAGAATAATAGATCGCCAATCAACATTCCCATGGATTCAGCAATCCGATCGATATTTTCTAGGGAACTTTGCTGGAGACTGGGGTCAATTGGTTCGAGCAAAGCAAACTGAGTATTATTCCGAATTGCCTGAAGCGGTGTCCGTAGCTCGTGGGAAGCATCAGCTGTGAAGCGCTGTAACTGCTCGTAGGATTGACGAATTGGCTGCATGGCCATTCCACCAAGAAACCAACCCGTCAAACCAATTACGCTTAAGGCAATGGGTACACCTACGATTAAAAAAAGTCTCAGCGACCATAAAGTTTTTTCGACAGGTGCTAAAGAAGCAGCTATTTCCAGATAGCCGATTAATTGTTTATCCTGAAACACAGGAACTGTTAATTGACGCAGCAATTCCTGATGAGAAACGCTGGTAGAAAAGCGATCGCCTCCTTGAGGTGGCTTGTCTGGAGCATTGCCTAACTCAATTGTTTGAAACCCCAGTTTATTATTTAATTGCTCTGCTGGAGTCACACCAAAAAACTCTAGTAGTTGCTTTTTGGGAGTGTACCAACGGGCATAAATAATTTTACTGTCAAAGGGCAAAGCCTCACCACCCAAGATGGGCACATCTTCGAGACTAATGCGTTGCTGTTGTTGGTAAAGCCCATCTTCAACGCCAGCTGCCATCAGCTGAGTTGTATTGTAAAGTTCTTGGTCAAATGCTCGCAATTGCTCTTTGGCTTCTAAAAAATAAAGTATTGTTGCAAAGATCGCCAAAATGCTCCCCATAGACAGGGTAAACCAGCGAGCTAAATTACGCCGACTGCGACTGAACATATTAGGAATTAGCGATCGCATGAGTCAGGGTCAACTAATCTATATCCCATACCGTAAACAGTCTGCAGCCAATCTTCTGCTTTTACCATCTGCAAGCGTTGCCGCAGTCGATGCACTAACATCGTTATTGCTTTACTATCTGGTTGTATATTCCACTCCCAAAGTGCTTGTTCAATTTGCTCGTGCGTCAGTACTTGTCGGGGATGTCGCAGAAAATATTCCAGCAATTGAAACTCTCGACCTGACAATTGGACTGTAACTTCCTGCCGTTGTAGCGTTAGAGTATTGAGATGAAGTTGTAAGTCGGCTAACTTTAGCAAATCACCTTGCCAAAGTGGTGCTCTGCGTCCCAATGCTCGTACTCGTGCTAAGAGTTCGAGCAAACTAAAGGGTTTAACTAAATAGTCATCTGCACCAACATCTAGAGCAGATACTTTATCCAAAATTGCATCTTTGGCAGTGAGAATCAACACTGGAGCCGTTTTTCCTGCTTGACGATATTTTTGACACAGGCTAACACCACTAACCTTAGGCAACATCCAATCTAAAATTAACAGGTCGTAGTCTCTGTGAGTCATTAACCACTGGGCTATTTCACCATCTTCAGCCGCATCGACAATATGTCCCACTTTCGAGAGTGCGCCCTGTAGTGGTTGTAACTGAGTTATATCATCCTCTACAAGTAAGATCCTCATTCATTATTTGGCTGTAATTTCTTTTCAGTTTCCTATGATAAATTAATAATTAAGCTTTTTCTGCATTATGGCTCGACCCCGCTGGCTGCAATTTTTCGTTAACTTAGGATTGGAGTTTTGGCTGCCAATACCCTTAATCGGACTGTTTTTTTGGTTGAGTACGGGTTTGCTTACGCATCAAGTATTGAGCTATACCTATGGCACAACAACCCAAATCCACGCCAACTCAAAGCATCAAATTCAGTTTTCTGTTTCACTGGCCGTTATGTCGATTGAAGCTGTCATTCAACGCCAAGAAAAGTTGACTGAAGTTAAAGTTTACACTGCTGATTCAGTTTTAAAGCAGATGGAATTTGAGTTTCCCGTGACTGAATTTGCTCAAGTTGATGCAGCGATCGCTCAAGTTTTAGGATTACCAATCACGGGGATTAAACAGTTAATCCGTTATCGTATTGAGAACTAATACCAAATCGTACTTTTATAGAAATCCTATTTGATTTACTCAGATAACACCTGGGAATATTATACAAGCTATAATGTCAATCTTAAATTTCTTATGAATAATTTAGGATTGCTATGGCTTTAGCTCATTCGATGATGCAGAGTTTGCGATCGATACCCACCCAACTGAGATCGTTAAAGGTTAGAAATTTCTGTCATCTGACTTCTGGCTTCTACCTCCCAATCCTATTCTGTTCTCAGCGATAAATTTGGTGCAATTGATGTAGTGCTAAAGTCTACCATCCGAGATAAATCTTCTCCCAAAACAGATGGGCTCCTCTCCACAAGTTTGTTGTCAGGTTTGCGCCAGTAGTCGCGCTGTTTTTGAAAAGGTACGAGCCAAAGATGCTGTAGTGTGTTGTCATCAGGAGACGAATAAGCCGGAATTCCAATCTCAATTTCTGACTGAGGAACGTTCAGCCGCAGTGTTTGATGCAGTTTATCCCACCAAGGAAAAATAACAGAATAATTGGAATTGGTTTCGTCTTGAACCTGAGAGTGATGAACACCGTGCATCCTGGGAGTTACCAAGATTGTATTTAACCAGCGTTCGGTCCAAATGGGAAGACGAATATTGCTGTGATGAAACAGGGTATTTGCTTGATAAACTAATTCATAAAGAATGTAAGTTCCCTGCGATATACCAGTTAGAGCTATCTGAAAAACGCGAAGTCCGGCTGAGAGCAAAATTTCTACACCGTGAAAGCGAAAACCTGTGGAAATGTCTAAATCTGGATCGATGTGATGTACATTGTGAAAACGCCAAAGAAAAAGAAATCTGTGATTGGCTCTATGCCAGTAGTAGTAAGTTAAATCCATCAATAAAAAAGCCATAACGCTTTTGATGGCTGTAGGTAGTGGGACGAGATGAACCAATCCAAAGGACTGTAACTGCGTCCACTGCAACATAAATTGAGCAGTAGGTTGAACAACAGCCGCGTTTGTGGCAAAAGCTAAAGCAGTTATGCAGGAGTTGATAAACAACCTTTTTATAAGTGAATGCGTCTGCAATCGTAGGGGAAAAATTCTTTCCAGCAGAAAAAGGATAACAAAAACTGCCGTGAGGCTCGCATAGACATAGCTTAGTAATATTAACATTTTTGTCAACCAGTCTTCAATTAAGAATTTTGACTTGTTATTACACTCTAGGAGTCTATTTCTTTCTTTTCATTGTACCTACTAGCGATTTCCTGTTACTAAATATTGCTCAAACCACTCGCTCGACAACCTTGCAACTGCTTCTAGTGTTCCTGGTTCTTCAAAAAGATGCGTTGCTTCGGAAACGATCGCTAACTTCTTTTCTACTTGTAACTGTTCCAACACTTCTTGATTCATGCGAATCACTGGCGTATCTTTTTCACCAACAATTAATAGTGTTGGTGCTTGAACATTTGACAGAGACGCCGCCGCTAAGTCAGGTCTTCCACCACGAGAAACGATCGCACAAATACCATTTGGGTGTTTTGCAGCGGCTACCAAAGCTGCGGCTGCACCAGTACTAGCACCAAAGTAAGCAATTTTCGTTTTGTAAATCTCTAGATTTTGGGCAAGCCATTGTGTAGCATCAATGACACGTTCCGCTAACAAATTAATATTAAAGCGCAATTGTCCTGTTTGATTGTCTATTTCTTCTTCTTCTTGAGTCAGCAGGTCAATCAAGAGGGTAGCAAAACCTGCTTTATTTAATTCTTCGGCAACATAGCGATTTCTAGAACTGTGCCGACTGCTACCACTACCGTGAGCAAATAGTACAACTCCACGAGCATTTTCAGGTATCCTCAGATCCCCGTCTAGGTTAATTACACCTGATGGAACTTGAATTGAACGTTCTTCAAATCGCGATTCTAATGTTCTATCCATAAACCTTGTACTAAAATTTTTTTTTTCAACGGCTCTTCAATTTATACTTCCAAGAGCCTTTACTGAGGCTCATCCATCTTCAGTATGGATCATCTAGTCACATATTTTGGATATCTGTATAAATAAATTATTAACAGCGATCGCTTAAATAAGCGAAAATTGCTTTTGGGGGCTTTGTGTCATAAATTACATTCTCATTTAAAATCGTTATCTCTCTTTCAGCACTCAAGTCATATGAGTAACATCCCCAAAGAAAGAGGAGAAAGAACTTTCAGACATTTAGAATAAGCTCGTAATTACTTTTACAAGTTCAATAACAATAGCTCATTACACGACTCCTTTTACAGCCTTGAATATTAGAGGAAGAAATTTGTTAGCGATCGCGATGGGCTGTGAAAACGACTGTAACAGTCATTAGGTTTAGAATTATGGCAAATGCAAGCACAACGAAACTTGGTGATGTAGTGCGTCAAGCCGCTCATCCACTAATCGGCACAGCTGAAGATTATGACCCGTTACTAGACCTTATTGGTGATGCTCGATTTGTGCTTATTGGTGAGGCGACTCACGGGACCCACGAGTTTTACGAACAACGAGCCGAGATTACCAAACGCCTGATTCAAGAAAAAGGTTTTACGGCTGTAGCTGTAGAAGCAGATTGGCCTGATGCATACCGCGTCAATCGCTATGTACGCGGAGTTAAGGAGGATCGGACGCCCGTTGAAGCATTAAGAGATTTTCAACGGTTCCCAACTTGGATGTGGCGTAACACTGATGTGGTCAACTTCATTAGTTGGCTGCGTCAATATAATGATTCATTACCGCAGAATGCAACGAAAACAGGTTTTTACGGGCTTGACCTGTACAGTATGTATTCCTCAATAGATGAGGTTGTGGGTTATTTAGATAAAGTCGATCCAGAAGCTGCAAAACAAGCACGTCATCGCTACTCGTGCTTGGAACACTTTGGCGAAGATTCTCAGGCATATGGATATGCTGCTAGTTTTGATATGAGCGAGTCTTGCGAGCAACAAGTCATCAATCAATTAATGGAGTTGCAACGGAAAACTGGAGAGTACATACAGTGCGATAGTCGGGTCAAAGAAGATGAATTTTTCTATGCCGAACAAAACGCCCGACTTGTAAAGAGTGCTGAGGAGTACTACCGCTCAATGTTTCAAGGTCGGATATCATCTTGGAACGTGCGAGATAGGCACATGGCAGACACCTTAGATCGTTTAGTGACTCATTTTGACAGTCAGGGAAAGCGTACAAAAGTCGTTGTTTGGGAGCATAATTCTCATTTAGGGGATGCACGAGCAACTGATATGAGTTCTTTGGATGAACTAAATGTAGGACAACTAGTACGCGAACGTTACGATCGCGATGCTGTACTTGTTGGTTTTACTACGTATACGGGAACAGTTACAGCAGCTTCTCATTGGGGAGGGACAGCACAACTCAAACGAGTCCTTCCAGGATTACCTGATAGTTACGAAGCATTGTTCCACAATACTGGGTTACCTCGATTTCTTCTCAATTTGCGACAAGATAATCAAGCAGTGAAAGCACTTAATGAACCAAGATTAGAGCGAGCTATTGGAGTTATTTACTCGCCGAAAACAGAGCGTGTCAGTCATTACTTTTATACCAATCTTCCCAAACAATTTGATGCTGTTATTCACATTGATAGTACAACAGGCGTAGAACCTATTGATAGCTAATGGCTAATGGCTAATGGCTAATAGCTAATGGCTAATGGTTAATAGTAAAATTATGGGAGATGTTCATTATAGATTTTGGCAATAGAAGTTTATTTTTTACAGTTATTTTACAGATATTCAAGGGAGCAAATCAATAGCAATTAAACAACAATTTCAAAATTTTGAAGAATTATTATATAGTTCAAATTTACCCACACTAGTAGTGTTTGTATCGCCTCAGTGTGGTCCTTCTCACTTAATAGATACATGTTTGGAGCAAGTACAAAATCAAATGAAAGAACAAATTTTGATTGTCAGAATTGATAGTGAAAAATATTCCGATCTAGCCTCTAAGTATCAAGCCCATCCTTTACCAACACTCTTACTTTTTAAGAATGGTGAGATTGTAGCGAGAATTGAAGAAGAGCAAACCGAGAAATTAATGACAGCTTCAAGTTTGCTCCAGCGTTTGCAAAGCTTGCTTTAAAATGATTAATAATATTGGTAGCATACGCTTTATATTTAACTCTACATATCTAAAGGTTGGAAGTCAGCACGCTTGCCGAGATAAGCGCGATCGCTACCTAGCTTTTTCTCTGGAGGGGAATCTTTCAGTGAACAATCTCTCATATTCTGCCTTGACTCTACCGTAACACTCACAGGCAGTAGTTTCCAAACTTTTTCTGTCAAGAATCTGGATTTGTCCGCGCTGGTAAGAGATTAAGCCCCTGCTTTGGAGTTTACGAGCTGTCTCGCTTACTCCAGAACGTCTAATGCCAAGCATTGTGGACAGAAATTCGTGTGTGAGGGAAAGTGAATCCGATCCTATACCGTCACTGCTCATCAGCAACCAACGGCACAGTCTTGCTTCTATATAATGAAGACGATTGCAAGCAGCGCTTTGCGAACCAAAAACCATGACTGTATGTATGTAACGGTGGAGAAGCTTTTGCAGCGTACCCCCTCTGTCGAATGCCTCTTTGATAATTTGAGATTTCACACGCATCGCTTGTCCGGGGATTTGTGCGAGTGTCTGCATCGGCGTTATGCTTGCATCCAAAAAAATTGGTACACCTGCCATCCCCTCGCGTCCGATACAGCCGGACTCGACTGTAGAGCCGTCCTCCATGACCGTTACTAGAGAGAGCAATGAATTAACAGGGAAATAGACAAATTCAATAGCCTCATTCGGCACAATAATAGATTGTCCTCGTGAGAGTGATACGAGTTCCATATAAGGGCGCAAGTGTTCTAGCTCATCAGTGGGTAGTTTGGCAAGCAGGTGATTTTGTGTTAGAGGTGCATTTCGGTCAATAGACATCACTGGTTCTTAATTTATACATGAACCTAATAGTAATAACTTACTTGAAAATCAGACAGAGAAATAAGGGGAGACCGTGCCAAAAAAGGAAAAGGCTATTAATTGAAAATGAGTACGTAATAGCTAGAAAACCCAGATCTGAAGCGTTTACAACTACAAGGAGATAAAGTGCGCGGTTATTTAGTTAATCAAAAATTTTTTCCAATTTATGTTATGATATGATAGATAAACTATAAATACAACTACTAAAAGCAATGAAGGGAACGAGTAATCTCTAAGTCGGTGCTGAGCGAGTCAGGGACGGTGCGAGCCTGAACACACGGTAGAGACGAAGATCCTCCCCGAGCTGCTCTCCGAAAAAAGTGTTTGAAAAGGAAGTCTCTCAATTTGAGTCTCCCCCAAGCAAAGCTTTGAGTAGATAGAGACGTGTTCCGCACGTTATAGCGGGGCGCTCTTCCCGTTAGGGAGTAGCGATAGAGTCCAGCATCGTGAGATTCTGGAGAAGTTGGGTGGTACCGCGCTCACCTAGAGCGTCCCAATGCAAATGCATAAAAAGTGAAAAGTGAAAAGTAAATTTTCTTTTAACTTTTGACTTTTAACTGAATTTGGTGAGTGCGGTTAAGTATGTTTAGAGAAGTTCAACAATCAGTTTGCTTTCCAAATTTGGAGCAAGAAATTCTTGACTTTTGGAAAACGCACAACATATTTCGGAAGTCAGTTGAGAAAAAAGCTCCTGAAGGGAATTTTGTCTTTTATGAAGGTCCTCCAACGGCTAATGGTAAGCCAGGAGTGCATCATGTCATTTCCCGTGCTTATAAGGATTTGTTTCCCCGCTATAAAACCATGCAAGGGTACAGAGTCCAACGTAAAGGAGGATGGGATACCCATGGCTTACCTGTGGAGCTTGGTGTTGAAAAGAAGTTAGGCTTTACCAAAAAGTCGGATATTGAAGCGTTCGGTATTGCTAAGTTCAATCAACTCTGCAAGCAATCGGTCTTTGAGTACATCCAGGATTGGAACGCCATGAGCGATCGCATTGGCTATTGGCTGGACTTAGAAAATGCTTACATCACCTATGAAAACAGCTACATAGAGTCTTGTTGGTGGTTGATGAAATCCCTGTGGGAACGAGGTCTTCTCTTTGAAGATTACCGCGCAACTTGGCACTGTCCTCGCAACAATACCAGCCTCTCAGACCATGAAGTAGCGCAAGGGTATCGAGAGAATGTGGAAGACCCCTCCGTATATCCCAAATTTCCAGCACTCCGGGCTCAACTTGTAGAACGTGACATTGTTAAATCTGGAGAACGTCCCGTCTATATCTTGGCTTGGACGACAACTCCGTGGACACTGGCTGCAAATGTTGGTCTTGCAGTCAGAGGTGATGCTACCTATGGTTTGTTTGAAGCAGCCGCAAGCGATAAGCCGGGTACGGCTTGCGCCAAGGGCGAGCGCGATCTCGACCAAAAAGACTTATATATTCTGGCTTACCAACGCGCCAATGACGTCTTTGGTGAAAACAATTACCAGACACTGAAAACTTTTTCAGGTAAAGAACTGGTTGACCTGCAATACAGTCCAATCTTACGCGGTCGTATTCCAGAAGGGGAAGACCTCTCTCAAGCTTTCCGCGTCATCTTAGATGAACAAGTGACCATTGACGATGGAACAGGCGTTTTGCATATTGCTACTGCATATGGTGACCTAGAGCTTGGACGCAAGCACAATCTCCCCATGCTCTTCTCTGTCGATCTGCTGGGTAAAGTTTACCCAGACGTGAAATTGCTTGATGCACCTGCGGGTGAAGGTCGTTATAGTGGAACATTCTTTAAGGATGCAGATGAGCAAATTGCGAGAGATTTGTTAGAACGGGGCTTGCTCTATCGAAAAACTACCATCCAACATACTTATCCGTTCAACTACCGGGATGGAACACCACTCATCAACTATGCCAAAAAAAGCTGGTACATCCGCACGACAGCAGTCAAAGACAAGCTTATTGAAAACAATGAGAAGATTGCGTGGCATCCTGAATATATTCGGGACGGTCGATTTGGGGATTGGTTGAGAAATAACGTTGATTGGGCAGTTTCTCGCGAGCGATATTGGGGTGCTCCATTACCTGTTTGGGTGAGTGAAGATGAAAGCGAATCTCTTTGTATTGGAAGTCTTAAAGAGCTAGAAGATCTCACAGGGCGTGATTTGTCTGGGTTGGATTTGCATCGTCCTTACATTGATGAAATCAGCTTTGAGAAGAACGGGAAGTGCTTCAAACGAGTTCCCCATACTGTAGATGTTTGGTTTGAGTCAGGGGCAATGCCCTATGCACAATGGCACTATCCCTTTGAGAATCAAAATATACTGCCAGAGAATTTTCCAGCCGATTATATTTGTGAAGCAATTGACCAGACTCGCGGTTGGTTTTACAGCCTACATGCTTTAGCAACATTACTGACAGATACTGGTAGTCAAGACCGACAAGCGGGTGCTTTATCCGGTATTAAACAGAATTGCCCTGCCTTTAAAAATGCGATCGTGCTCGGACACATTGTTGATGAGAAGGGCGAGAAAATGTCCAAGTCGAAGGGCAATGTAGTTGACCCTTGGACAGTATTAAATATTCAAGGAGCAGACGCACTCCGTTGGTATCTTTATAGCTCAAGCCCAAGCGACAGCACCAAACGCTTTTCCCAAGCATTGGTTGAGGACACGTTGCGCGACTTCTTTATGACGCTATGGAACACCTACAGTTTCTTAGTTCTTTACGCCAATCTCGATAAACCCGATTTGACTTGTACGATTCCGGTGACAGAACGTCCGGCTATCGATCGCTGGTTAGTCTCCAAAACCAATGCCCTTATACGGGATGTCACAGATAAACTCGATGCTTACGATCCGACGGCTGCTAGCCGGATAATCCGCGACTTTGTGGTGAACGATCTCTCAAATTGGTACGTCCGTCGCAACCGACGTCGATTTTGGAAATCGACAAGCGATAAGCCAGGTACAGCTTGCGCTAAGAGCGAGCGCGATAAACTCTCGGCGTATAAAACTCTTTATGACACGCTCGTCACAGTTACTCAGTTAATGGCTCCTATGGCACCCTTTATGAGCGAGCACATTTATCAAAACTTAGTGCTGAGTCTCTATCCAAACGAACCAGAGTCCGTGCATTTAGCAAATTGGCCGCAGTGGGATGCCACCTCGATTGACGATTCTCTGATGCGTGACATGAATGTACTGGTGAGACTTGTCGAACTAGGACGGGCTGCACGAGCTACAGCTGGGGTCAAAACACGTCAACCTCTTCCTGAAGTTTTGGTACGAGTTCAAAGCGAGGCAGAGCTTGCAGGGTTGAAGAACTTAGAAGACTTGCTAAAAGAAGAACTCAATGTCAAATCAGTGACATACTTAGACGTAACAGCAGATTTTGTAGAGTATAGCGTAAAACCCAATTTGCCACTTTTAGGCAAGCGACTTGGGCGTTTGCTACCTGCGTTTAAGAAAGTGCTGGAAACCTTTGACAAAGGTAAAATTGTCCGTAACATCCGTGAAGGGAAGGAGACTGTTTTTGAACTGGATGGAAAACTTTACAACTTTGAACCTGAAGCGTTTCTCCTTCAAGCTCAAAGTCCAGATAATTACGTGGCACTTGAAGAATACGGTTATTTAGCAGCAATTAACACTCAACTTACACCAGAATTAATTCAAGAAGGGCTGATTCGAGATACAATCCGCTTGCTGCAAAATGCACGAAAACAGGCAAAGCTTGAAGTTTCCGCTCGAATTGACTTGGGCATAAAAACATCAGGAGCCGTTTTAGAGGCGCTTAAAGTACATCTTGAATTAGTTAAGAATGAAGTGCTTGCTAAGAATATTGACTTTGACGAGCTTGAGAACGCTGACTATCGCGAGCAGATAGACGTTAATGGGACACCATTAATTATCAGCTTTAACAAAACTTCTTAACCCTCTTTCATCACTTTCGCTGCTAGAAAATTTGAAACTCTATTTTTAGATTAGTCCGCGTAGGCGGTGAGTCCAGGGAAAGCAGGCGGGTTTCCCACTCCCTGGCGACTGGTGAGTCCAGCGCTGCAGGCGGTGAGTCCAGGGAAAGCAGGTGGGTTTCCCACTCCCTGGCAACTGGCGAACAAGGGAGGGGTTTCCCACTCCCTGGCGACTGGCGAACAAGGGAGGGCGAACCGAAGGGCGAACCCGGAGGGACTTTGCTTGTATAGCAGCGAATTCTATTCGCCTCAATTATTTTCTCTCCAGATTGACAAAAGCGTCCGAGGAAAGCGAGCACATTCCTAATGGATGTAAAGAAACATTTCTGTTTCTTAGAAGCAGCCCCACAGGCGGCACAAGCTACCCGCTACGAATGGAACAAACAAGCCAAATCCTCTTCCCTTCTGCCTTCTGCCCTCTGCCTCCTGCCTTGTTTCTTGAAAGAGGGTTAATTAATTGTCACCCAGACGGTATTTTGTCTGGGTGACAACGCGCTTAGCTAAATTCAAGTTATTAACCTGTTTGACATTGATGAAAAGTTTCTCGAGTAAAGTAGAGCGCATCACGGCTGTCAACTTCCATCCCGGCTCTATTACTGGTGCCCCAATGAGTTATAAACTTTTTCCCGTAATGACCGCGTTCAATAGCAACAGTAAAATTATGGCGGAGTTCTCGATAACATCCCTCTAAATGAGACAGAGTCAAATCAAGTTCTGGCACCTCAAATTTGTTCTCACCTTTATTGACAACAAAAAATCCTTCACGGCCTCGTTCCATAAGTAATACAGTAGGACTATCAACAACTGTCAGAACATTTTCTTTAACATTTCTTTTCTCATTTTCACGTTGATGCATAATCTGGCGAAACTTAACACCATATTTGATAAAAGCAGCGTCCGCGTTATCCCAATTGAGGACTAAAGGAGTGCCACTTTCTCTGGCTAGTACGTAGGCTGTTGCTAGATAAGAGTCAGAGTCATTGCTATAAGGGTTGATGGCATTGGAATTAAGAGAGCGAATATTATCGTGGTTTCTACCAAAGGTGACGCTACGCGGATCGAAAACAGCTCTAGGAACTCGCAGCGATCGCAAATCTCCACCAAAGGTGAAGGCATTTTTCATAGAGTGGTAGAGTAAAAAATCTGTAACAGCAGCTATCGAGTTATAGTTTTCTGGATGGGTGTCACTATCTGCTATTGCCTCAATATAATTCCACGTTTTTCCTTGGCTTTGTCGCTCTACGTAGCTAATGTATTCTTTGACAACAGAGTCTGGCATATGTTTAGCAGCATCAAACCGAAATCCATCGACTCCTAAATTTAGCAATTTCTTTAAATGAGCTTTTTGAATTTTTTTAACGTTATTGGTAAATATAAGGTCAGGAAGCCCTCCCAACCAACAATTGATTTCTGAATCTCTGTTGCCATCATTATAGTTAATATCACAAGGTTTTTTGCCCGGACTCTCTGAAGCGGAATGAAAATCACGGACAGAAAGATTGGGGAATTTACTTAAGTCTTCAAAATCCTCATTGTTATCCAAATTAGCCATGTGATTGAAAACAACATCAGCAATGACTTTTACATGACAACTATGAGCTTTATTAATAAGTTTTTTTAAATCTTCTTCGGAACCTCTACCTTCAATTACGCTATAGTCTACAGGTTGATAGCGTGCCCACCATTCTTGGCTGGGATTAGATTTTTGGGTTGGAGGAATTTGAATGTGAGAATATCCTTGCTGACCTAGGTCACAGACCAACTGTTCGATATTGCTATACTGCCCATCGAACGCATGAAAGATAGCAGTCGTTTTTTCTACTGCTAATGTTTTCATATGAAAAGCGCAAATTGTGCAGAGAATAACTGCATGAATAAAGAGAACTTTTATAAAATTCATGGCTATGCCCGTAAGGGCTATAGGCGGACTAACCTGAAAACAGGGTTTCAAATTTTCTAGCAGCGAAAGTGATAAAAGAGGGTTAAAGACTTATCAAGCCGTATCTTATACCCCTCTGACCACTTTAGTATAGCTGCCTTTCCCAGATAATACCAAGCTTGTGGAAAAACCTTATAATTGCAAGGAATAATGAAGTTAGCAGACCCCACGCAGCCTGCTTAAAGCATTCCAAGTTTTAAGACCAACAATGCCATCGGCTAACAAATTGTTATCGCTTTGAAAAGCTTTTATTGCGACTTCGGTTCTGGGTCCAAAGTTGCCATCAACTGCTCCTAGCTTGTATCCATTAGCATCAAGCCGTCGTTGAACTTGAGTCACGAGTTCACCAACAGAGCCACGACGCAGTGTTGGCAGATCTACAGGACTATCTGCACATAATGCTTTCCAAGTCTTGGGTCCAACAATACCATCTGCTGTTAAAAAGACCTGACATTGAAAGTTTTTGACAACTGTTTGAGTCTTGGAACTAAATGAATCATCAACGTTAAAGCCAGCAACACCTGCATCTGCAATTTCGCTACTTAAAAGAAGGTCTTTTAATGCTCTAACTGCTGAACCAGCAGAACCAACCTGAAGAACAGGTTTGTTATCAACCGAGCAAATTGGATTTTTCATAGGTCTTAAAAATGTGTTAATCAAAAAAATGTGGGTTCGACTCTTATACCAAATTCAGTTTTCTAACCCTTTTTAGCCCAGCAATTGGAAATCGTGGCTATACAAACGAAGTCCCTCCGGGTATCTCCTTACGGAGACGCTACGCGTTGCGAAGCTATGCCCGCAGGGCTATACGCCAGTTGCCTGGGCGTGGGAAACCCGCCTACAGCACTGGACTCACCGCCTACGCGGACTAGATTATAAAGGAGATGCAAGACGAGGATTTAGTATTACCTGAGAATCATGAACTACACAACCAAGTGTTAACTTTTCCGCTCCAGATTCTTAAATTACGCAATCAGTCAAAAAAGTTTACATTAGTGGATGTTGTCGCTTCAATTCCTCTGTTGGAACTCAGCTATTTGCGTCTTAGCTAGTTTGTTTTCAGAGATGTTAACAAGTTTCGGGTATTTAGTTTTCTTAAACCAAAGCCGATCGCTCAAATCTCTACATCTGCTATTGTGAAAAAGTTTTTTACGTGTAACAGTACCCATCAGGGTTATCTTCTGCCTTCTTGGGTATCCGCCGAGATACTCTTCTTCATCAAAATATCCTCAGGACAACAAAAAGATCTATGGGGTCAAAGTATTGAATACTTTAACCCCCGGCGTGACAGCAATTGAAGCGATCGCTTCAATTGAAGTTTGAATTTAGTATAGTAGTCCCCCACATTAATTTTAATGAGTTAATAGCCTAATGGCGGCTCAATGAGGGTTTGTTCTGACTTGCCAGCATTAGCTCCGGGCTTGTCTACAATTTGCACTGTAGATGCTTGAGGTCCTTCTTCTCCCATGACCATAGAGAAACGAACACCCGTACCTAGTTCTATGCGGTCAAAGTCATCATGGAGCACACTGTTGCGATGGAAGTAAATTTCTTGACCATCCAAGGCTCTAATAAAGCCATATCCATCCTCACGAAATAATTTGGTCACAAGTGCTGTGGTTTCCTCTGCATCTGTGTGAGTTTGAGATTTGTCGCTCTCTTGCTGTTGTTCGTTGAGTTTTTTCAATTGAGTGACAGCTGCTTTAAAAGCATCTCGAATCACCGCCTCTACAGGCGCATATTGGTTTTCATCTGTGGGATTACTTTCTGCCACAAGTTCATGACCGGGTGGTACAGTCATATCGATTCGCACTCGGTAAGGAGAACCACTACGCGGGCGATCGTGAATCTTTTCTATTGCAATGTGACAGCTACTAATGTGATTGCAAACCTGCTCCAACTTACCAATTTTTTCGTTGACTAAATTGTCAAGAGCATTTGTTTTATCGACATTGCGATAAGTAATCTCTGGTGCTACTTTCATATTTGTGTTCTTAGTTCTTATCTACTAGCAATTAGCAATTAGCCATTAGCCATTCTTTCCTTGCAGCCTTATCTAACAGGTTACGAACTTCTTCATCCGTTGTTTGCGGAAAATCTTCGTACCACAAGCCAACGCTGTAGAAGGGGTTTGGAGTTAACCCACAGATTATTTCATCTACTTTGGCTGCAAACTCGTCGTGAGTTTCAACTGCGGACACGGGTACAGCAACAACTGTTTTGGCAGGGTTGTATTTTTGTAATGCCATAACAGCAGCACGCATGGTAGCGCCTGTCGCCAAACCATCATCTACCAAAATCACAGTCCGTTCCTTCAGTTCTGGAAAAGGACGATCGCCTCGATATAGGTGTTCGCGTCGCTCTAGTTCTTGCTGTTCTTTTTCCGTGACTTGGTCTATTTCTGCTTCGGATATGTGTAGCGATCGCACAATATCTTCATTTAAGACCCGTACCCCACCAGAGGCGATTGCTCCCATTGCCAGTTCTCTTTGGTCTGGTACACCCAGTTTGCGTACTAGCAAAATATCTAAGGGCGTATTTAAGGTTTTGGCTATTTCAAAAGCGACAGGTACACCCCCGCGTGGAAGCCCTAACACCAAGGTATCTGGACGGTTAGCATAAGCAGCCAAATCCTTTGCCAACAATTGACCTGCTTGTGTTCTGTCTTTAAATCGCATGGTGTTACGCTCCTTTGTCCGAATTAATGGGTCTTAAGTTTTCACTCGCATCTTACTTTGACAGTTCAATTTGTCGTGTTGCACTTTCCCTCCCAATCGATCGCGAGCCACCACTAAGCGGTCAGTATCTCTCATGCTTTGTTTGTATTTTTAAGGTTCTAGATCGATATTAGAAATCTAAAAAAGCTCTTTCCTCTGACTAATGGAAGGTTGTGCCTTTTGTATCAGTATGCTTAACGAATGAAATATTGTTTGACAATTAGGGATGAGGGCATGAGGAAGATCTTCTGAGCGCGAGTTCCAAGCTCCTGCTACCATTAAAAATATCATTTCAGACATTCGCAATTGCTTTATCGTCAAAAAACGTCACAGGATTCAAGGGCATGCCAGTTCAAACCATTGTCGTTGGTGCAGGATTAGCAGGGCTGAGTGCAGCCTATGAATTGGTACTTGCAGGTCAGGAAGTTCAAGTTTTTGAAGCAAGAGAGCGTTTGGGGGGTCGAGTCCATACTGTAGAACTTAGCGCCGGACAGTATGGTGATTTAGGTGCTGAGTTTGTTGACGATCGCCATACTGCTTTCATGAATTATGCTGCTTCTTTCGATCTCAAACTCGATCCAGCTTGCCAGTTTCCCAATGATTTGTACTGGTCTGTTGAGGGAATGCTCAAAAATCGCGAGTCTTTTAGTACAGAAGAACATACTGCTTTAAAAAGTTTATTTGAAAAGCTTCAACTTCTGGTTGAAAAGCAACACGATCCACAGCAAACCCTTAATGAGTGGTTGGGGACAAACCAAATAGCGCCTTTTGCCAAATGGGTTGCGCGTTTATCTGCGCGATCGCTTTTTGCCACTGACCCGGAGTTAATTGGTGTTGGATTTTTTGCATATTCTCATACCCTTGGTGCGCCTGGTTATAATATGCGCGTTCGGGGGGGGAGTTCGCGTTTAGTTGATGCCTTAGCTAAAGTTTTAGGCGATCGAGTGCATACAAAAACTCCCGTGCGTCGCATTCAACAAACAGAGAACAATCTTGTAAGTGTCAGTATTGAGACTGCAAATGGTTTAGTTGAGGTGCAAGCGAGTCATGTCATAGTAGCAATTCCTTGGAGTGTGCTGCGTCAAATTCCGATAGATGCTCCATTAACAGACTCTCAGCAAGCTGCCATTTCGCATTTACCCTATGGAAGTTTAGTGAAGACACTGCTGCAATATCCGTATCGCTTTTGGTCTAAACCTAACCTTGGAATAACATTGCTAGATGGTGAATATCAAGTTATGTGGGAACCCAGCTTTGCACAAATGGGGACAGAAAGAATTCTTTCTTGTTTTAGTGGAGGGAGTCGAAGTGTAGAGTTAGGTGAAAACGCAGTTGACCGGGCGATCGCCACAGTGCGTACTGTGTATCCTGAAGCACTTTCAATTCTGACCTCTCGTTCCTATGATTGGGGTGCTGATGAATGGGCTAAAGGTGGGTACTGCTACTTTAGACCAGGAGATTTGGCTCGCTTTAACCCACATCTGATGCAAAGAGCAGGTCAAATTTTCTTTGCAGGAGAGCATACTGCTCCTGTGGAGTATCGAGGTTATATGGAAGGTGCTATCCGCAGCGGTCAACGTGCTGCTCAACAAGTTCTTGTATCTGGCTGAGCAATTAATCAACTCCATCTGGGTCAATACCTAACTCTCTCAACCTATGTGCCAACCTTTCGGCTCGTTGCCGTTCTTCTTCGGCTCGTTGCCGTTCTTCTTCGGCTCGTTGCCGTTCTTCTTCGGCTCGTTGCCGTTCTTCTTCGGCTCGTTGCCGTTCTTCTTCGGCTCGTTGCTCTGCCTGCTGCGCTCGTTGCAGTACCTCTTCTAAACGTCGAGAAATTTCTAAATAACCTGTAAATGGCTCGCCATTGGGACGATATATCGATAACTCATTTCCAGACAAATCAAAGCGAATTTTTAATCTTGGGCTTACCCAATTATGTACCGGGTCTATAACATCAAATCGTTCTGAAGAGCGCACCCAACCACTGAAATCATTTTTGTCTGGGTCGTATAAATAATATTCTTCAACACCATAGCGCTCGTAAAATACGAGTTTCTTATTCATTTCTGTTTGGGTGTTGCCAGGAGAGAGAATTTCAAACACTACCTGTGGGGGAATGTTGCCTTCTTTCCACTGCATATAAGAACCCCTATCTCCTTTAGGAGCGCCGAAGACGACCATAACGTCAGGACCGATACGAATGTTATTGCTCCCCTCAACTGGATACCACAGCAAGTCGCCCGCTACGAACACATCCGATTCGTTAGCAAACAGCCACTCTAAATTGTAGTAAATTACCGTAATCCAACGAAACTGCTTGGTATTATCCGACATTGGTTTACCGTCGCTATCGGGGTAAATTATATCTGCTTTAGTGGTAGATTCTAGTTGAGAAACCATATATTTTACTGAGTTTGAAAGACTATAACATTAATCTAACTCTCGGCGTCCTTCCAAGGCTCTTGCCAAAGTCACCTCATCGGCGTATTCCAAATCTCCACCTACAGGTAACCCAAAAGCAATCCGCGTGACTTTAGTAAATGGTTTGATAAGGTGACCGATATAAAGAGTTGTTGTCTCACCTTCGACACTGGGACTGATCGCTAAAATAACCTCATGGGGCTTTTGCTGGCTCACCCGTCGCACCAAAGGTTGAATAGTCAATTGTTCTGGACCAATGCCATCGATTGGGGAAATAACTCCACCCAAAACATGATACTTACCTTTGTACTCGCGGGTTTTTTCCAAGGCAATCACATCCCGAGGATCGGCTACGACACACAGAGTCGTATTATCGCGGTTGGCGTTGCGACAGATTTCACAAACAGGTTCAGAAGATAGGTGAAAGCAAACAGAGCACAAGCCCACCTGCTTTTTTGCTTCTATGAGAGCGTGTGCCAAAGCCTCAACTTCTGCCTCTGGTCTTTTTATGATATGCAATGCCAAGCGTTGGGCAGTTTTTGGACCCACTCCGGGTAAGCGTTGCAATTGCTCAATTAATCGTGCTAAGGGGCGTGCGTAAACCGTAGTTTTATCTCCAATTTTTACTATACTATGATGACATTGAAATGAAAAAAGCGTCTTCCTGTGGAGGACGCTCCTATTTTAGTAGAGGTGTTCGATCAACCAGGAGGCCAAGATAACTGCCGTCCACCTAAAATATGTAAGTGTAGGTGGTAAACTGTTTGACCGCCATCAGCATCCGTGTTTATGACGACACGGTAGCCATTAGTCAGCCCAGCTTCTTCAGCAACACGTTTAGCAGTTAATAATAGATGCCCGAGAAGAACAGTATCTTCAGAGCCAGCATCAGATAATTTGGCTATTGGTTTTTTAGGAATGACAAGAATATGAACGGGGGCTTGGGGAGTAATGTCTTTGAAGGCAAGGGCCAATTCATCTTCATAAACTATATTAGCTGGAATTTCCCGCTTAATAATTTTGCTGAAAATCGTTTCTGTGGTTTCACTCATGTCAATTGACTAGTTCTTCTGCTAGAGATTTTATAACGATCTCTAATCAATATTTAGACTTATGCTAGCTAGAGTCTGGAGCGCGTCAATTGTCGGCATTGACGCCGTTAAAGTCGGCGTTGAAGTGGATGTGTCAGGCGGTTTGCCGGGAATTGTCGTTCTAGGCTTGCCAGATGCAGCCGTTCAAGAAGCTAAAGAAAGGGTTAAGGCAACTCTCAAGAATGCTGGTTTTGCATTTCCCATCCGAAAAATTGTGATCAATCTGACGCCTGCGGATTTACGAAAAGAAGGTCCGTGTTTTGATTTGCCGATGAGTGTCGGAATTTTAGCGGCTTCAGAACAAGTAAGTGCTGAGTTATTGGGTGACTACCTTTTCTTGGGTGAGGTTTCTCTGGACGGTAGCCTCCGCCCGGTTGCTGGTGTTTTGCCGATCGCTGCTGCAGCCCAAAAGATGGGAATTGCAGGTTTTGTTGTTCCTGCTGACAACGCGCAGGAAGCGGCGTTAGTGGAAGGATTGCCAGTTTACGGCTTTAAAGATTTGTCTGAAGTCGTTAATTTTTTAAACAATCCCAAGCGGTACAAAGCCGTACAGTTAGATAATATAGTAGAAATATTGCACTCAACGTCAGGACAAGCAGATTTAAAAGACGTAAAAGGGCAAGCTCATGCCCGCCGTGCTTTGGAAATTGCAGCTGCGGGTGGGCATAATTTAGTGTTTGTCGGTCCTCCTGGTAGTGGCAAAACCATGCTGGCGCGTCGTTTGCCTGGAATTTTACCAGGACTGCAATTGAAGGAAGCTCTGGAGGTGACTCGCATTTATTCCGTCGCGGGTTTGTTAAAAAACCAAGGCTCGTTGGTTCGCGATCGCCCCTTCCGCAGTCCTCACCATTCTGCTTCTGGTCCTTCTTTGGTGGGTGGTGGTAGTTTCCCACGTCCCGGAGAAATTTCTTTAGCACATAAAGGCATCTTGTTTTTGGACGAACTGACTGAGTTCAAACGTGATGTCTTGGAATTCTTGCGTCAGCCCCTCGAAGACGGGTACGTCACTATTTCTCGTGCCAGACAATCTGTGATGTTTCCCGCTCAGTTTACCTTAGTTGCCAGTACTAACCCCTGTCCTTGCGGTTATTATGGGGATACTACCCAAAACTGTAGCTGTACGCCCAGGCAAAGAGAGCAATACTGGGCTAAGCTTTCGGGTCCTTTAATGGATAGAATTGATTTGCAAGTTGCTGTGAACCGTTTAAAGCCGGAAGAGATTACCCAACAACCAACAGGAGAATGCTCTAAAATTGTGAGAGACAGGGTGCAACAAGCACGCGATATTGCAGAGTGCAGATTCAAAAATGAAGCTCATTTATCTTGCAATGCACAAATGCAAAACTCCCATCTTCAAAGATGGTGTAATTTAGATGACAGCAGCCGCAATTTGTTAGAAGGGGCAATTAGAAAATTGGGTTTATCGGCCAGGGCAAGCGATCGCATTCTCAAGGTAGCACGGACTATTGCAGATTTAGCAGGAGATGATAACTTGAAACCTCAGTACGTTGCTGAAGCAATTCAGTATCGGACAATTGATAGAATGCAGTGAATATTTTCTTAGATAACTTAGAGAACAATGAGATATTTACAATGATTGCTCAACTCCAACATTCACTCATGACTCCCCAAGAGTATCTGGAATGGGAAGAACAACAACCCATTAAGTACGAATATATTAAAGGGGAAGTTTTCGCTATGACGGGGGGAACAATCCCTCATAACGATATTGCTCTCAATCTTGCTTCCGCATTGAAAAATCACTTACGAGGTAAGGGCTGTAAAGTTCAGATGGCAGATGCTAAAGTAGGCATTTCCCTTCAGGGACCTTTTCACTACCCAGATGTGATGGTTAGTTGCGATCCACAAGACATCAGAGCGCGTGAAGTTATTTATCATCCCTGTTTAATTGTAGAAGTATTATCTCCAAGTACAGAGGCATTCGATAGAGGAAAAAAATTTAGACATTACCGTCGGATTGATACCTTAAAAGAATACGTTCTTATTGAGTCAGATAAAATGAATGTAGAATGTTATCGTCTCAATGACAAGGGAAAATGGGAACTCACCTCTTATTCACTTGAGGAAACAACTACTAACGAAACAGAACTAGAAGTATTTTTAACCAGCGTTGATTTCCATTGTCCTATTTCTTTGCTGTATGAAGATGTTGTTTTTCCCGAAAATAATCCAGAAGAAATTTCTGATGACTAGGGCGTGTTTTTTTGGTGTAGTAGTAACGTGCTAGCAGGGTATCAGGGGTGGAAAGAAGAACAGGGACTATTTAGAAGCACTCTCATCCCTTGGAGAAAGAGTCTTTAAAAAAGATTCTAAATTTTCAATAGACACTAATTCATCAAACATTCCTGGTACTGTATTGCAGATTCTCAGATGGATTGCCCCACCCGATTTGTCTTCTAACCATTCGTAGATGAGACTCTTTTTAACCGCTTGGATGAGGAGGATGTAATGGGTCGGGAAGACTTTTCTAGCGCGATCTCGTTGGTCTAGTGATAAGGCAAACCACACTTTATCTTTTCTGTCGGGGTTTATTTTGGCGATCGCATCTTTAATTTGGTTCCAGTCAGCGTGCCCCATAGACGCTTCTAGAAGGACTTCAACGGCTTTGAGTTCTATGCTTGAGAGTTCTGATAGGGGAGTCAAAGGAGGAGATTGTTCCATGGAGAGGGAAGCTTGATATTGGGTAATTTTCTGTAGGGTTCTTTGGTGTTCAACAATTTCTAAGGAGGCGTAAGGGGGTTGGGATGTGGGCGATGGCATGGGTTTATCAAGTTCCAGAACGCACTGTTTGGTTGCGTCTAACAGTACAAAATCGCTTCCTTGAAAGCTAATGAGAGGAAGTGTTGGTTGTAGCGCGACCTTTAAGGAGGACATATTTTCTTCTACTACAGAAACTTTGAGTTTAATGTCTGCTGTAGGAAATTGTGATTTAATGTGGCTGCTAACAGCCTGTCGCAGTTCTATTGCTTCGACTGTAATGGTTTGAGGTGTCTTACCCTCACTTGCTGCCATGCGCTCTAGCGCAACACCTGCTTGGGAGTTGTCGTAAATATCCCCCGTATTAAAAAACTTTCCACCCTCACCCCAAATAGTATCTCTGGGTTGCTTGGATTTTCTTTCACGCTTTACTAGGGTTTTAGTGAGGTGTTCTATTTTTGCTGGGGTAATATCGGTTAAATTTTTTAGGGCTTCTTTGACAGGAGTCATTGAGGGGCGGGTTAATTTTTTTAGAGTTAAAATACCCAGTGCTGAAATTTCCTCCAAGTCGCACTCTGAGTACTCCTGTATCAGTTCTAAATATTCTTTAACATCTTTGGGGTTTTGCTGGCAGCGTTTGAGTTCCCGATTGAATTCAATTTTGCCAAGGCTCTTTTGGATAAGATCCAGTTCTGATGCGGCTTCTAGAAGTGCCAGGGTAGCTTCTTGGATTTGGGCGAGGCTTGAAGAAATATTTTTTTGTAGGGGGAGCTGGCAAAATACGGCTGAGGTTGCTATCATAGTCTCAACAAAAATATTTTGTATATGTTTATTGACCCCTGAGGAGCCGTTAACTCTTTGGGGGAATTTCTATTTATTATACAGCAACACCAGCTTTTTAAAACACATCTTAAAAAAACTAAACTCTTTCAAATACACAGTGACGCAATTAATTCAATTTTAAAAAAAATATTTACAATCTAGTCGTGAAGTTCTTTTGGGATATTGTTGTCCGTGGTGTCCCTACCAGTTACCCAGGCGGAGAGATTCTGCTTGCAGCAGGGTGGAATTATGTCTCCCAGGTTTTCCTTTATCAATACTGTAGAGAGGGTCATCTCCATTTAAAGGTTGAGGTGGGCAGTATGCGATCGCTTTTAAAGTTCTGTGGCTATCGCATTGCATAAGTTAGTTTCAATAACCAAGGTGGAGCTTGGACATGACCATCACTCCTTTTAATGCCGTGTTGCTTCTAGTAAACGAATAGTTTCTTTTGTAGATAAATGACGCCCCTTGCGGTTAGAAGTACGTATCTTAATGGCAGCAACGGCAAGGGCGAGCGATCGCATTCTCAAGGTCGCACGGACTATTGCAGATTTAGCAGGGGATGATAACTTGAAACCTCAACAAGTTGCTAAAGCGATTCAGTATCGGACAATTGATAGAATGCAGTAAATTAGAATGAACTCCCCCGCCCTAGTTCATTTAGGTGAAAACTGCTGTAATAACTTAAAGAATGTTCTAGCTTCTGTATGTTGGGAACGCTTTATTTTCCAATCCTGATAGCGGAGGGACACTCAGTGACAAATCAGTAATAGACGCAAGGAACTACAGTAATAACTGAGAACAAAAAGTTTTTCTTTAATGTTTTGCAATTCGTACTCGTTCAGAATAAATTAGTATTCATTTTTAGCGGTTATTTGTGACAATACTACCGTCCGGCATAGTAGTGTTATGGAGAATAACACTATCATTACCATCAAAACTCAGATGAGTTACATCCATTAAATTGGCATTGGTCAAGTCAACATTCTCGAAAGAAACGTTCTCCAGATTGGCACCAGTCAGGTTAGTATCCCTTAAGGTAGTATCTTTCAGGTAAGACCTATACAAATCAGCACCACTAAGGTCAGCGCCTGTCAGATTAACGCCCTCGAAAAGAACAGTCAGGGACGCATCTCTGAGGTCAGCAAGGGCAAAGTTAGCGCTTCCTCTCACATAAACACTTTCTAACCGTGCTCTTCTCAAATTAGCAAGGGTGAAGTTAGCACCCATTAATTCCGCGTCATTCAACCTGGCTCTAAACAGGTTAGCACCACTCAAATTGGAACCGATGAGATGAGATCTACTCAAATTAGCAAAGCTCAAGTTAGCCCTGCTAAGATTGACACCACTCAAGTCAGCCCCACTCAAATCAACCCCACTAAAGTTTCTCTCCCCAACAGCATACCTCTGCAATAACTCTGAAGAAGTTATTTTCATCTATATACTTCCACACGGATTAACACATTCAAAGATAACTCAGTCTCTTGATAGGCGATTGGCGATCGCTCAGGAAGTAATTTAGACATAGGCGTGAAAATTAATTACGCGTTCGTCAAAACCCTTAGTAGGGGAGTTGGCGAAGCCTGTCCACAGGACTCTTACATCATTTCTGGAGGTGTCTTTTCAAGTTATCCAGTGGATGGCAAAGATAAAAAAATTAAATCGACATTACAATCATATCGTTTGTAAGTGAGATAAAGATAACCCACTCAACCTCTGGCAATCACTATTTGACTAAATCTTCCGATGTCTCTGTTTTTTGCTCGGGTGATTTCTTCACAGCCGATTCTTGTACTTGCTTGAGATGAATATTATTCACCTGAGTAATAAAGTTCTCGATCGCTATTTGTGCCTGTTGTTGATATTGTGTTTCATTCGCTGCATCGTTGTAACGATAAGGTTCACTAACTCCCAAGACGAATTTCTCTTGTTCTGCTTCTAACAATTCAACGCTGGTGTTAGCGGCAATCCAATTCTCTTGGAAAGGAAAGGAGGTAACAATACTAGCGACAATAGAGGCGATCGCCTGTTCCGGGCTCATTTTCATCTCCCTTAAAAAGGCGCATGGGAAAATATGTTAAAAATTTTACTATCATTGCACCTAAGCCAATTTGGGTAAATTGCAAATTATATAGATGTCTATCAGATACTCTTTTTGATTCCAGCCAAATCGTTTCTACACTTACTGATGTCAATTGTGCATAAGTTAATTTTACTGACACATATATAACAGGGGATTGATATCCTCAATTTAGAAGCTTTTACAAGGTCAATATCTATGACTCAAAAAATTTACGCCTTACTTGCTGGTATTGATAAATATCATCCAGAATCAGGAGTCAACAATTTAAGCGGTTGTGTTAACGATATTGAAGCAATAGAAGAATATTTACGGAAACGAATTGCTAGTGAGGGGAAGTGGGAAATAGTAGAATCAGAGGTTCCTTGGAAACTCACCAATGAATTGGCAACACGTCAAGCAATTATCGACGGCTTTCAAAAACACCTGTCTCAAGCAGGTAGTGATGACGTAGTCTTATTCTACTACGCAGGGCATGGTTCCTTTGAACCAGCACCAGATGTGTTTCGCATGAAAGACTCAGACCGTCAAATTGAAACCTTAGTTTGTTATGATAGCCGCACAAAAGAAGGTCGTGACTTAGCAGACAAGGAATTAAACTATCTCATCGAGATAGTTGCAAAGAACAATCCACATATCCTCATTGTTCTAGATTGCTGTCACTCCGGTACAGCAACCCGAGATCCAAAAGTGGTGGAACGTCAAACCTCAGCAGATGGACGAGCAAGGGATTTAAAAGATTTTATTTTTCCCGAAGAATGGCTGAAATACCGTGTGAGCGATCGCTATGTGTTACCAAGACATGTTGCGATCGCGGCTTGTCGTTCCCATCAAACAGCAAAAGAGCACAGAGGTGAAGGTAATAAACCACGTGGTGCTTTTTCTTACTTTTTCACCCAGGCGTTGCAACGCACTCATGGTAGACTATCCTATGCAGATTTAGTGCAAGATATCAACGCTTTGATCCTCAGTAAGGTCAACGATCAATCACCCCAGATAGAAGCACCTGCAGAGGATTTAAGACAAACTTTCTTAGGAGGTGCAGCAGGTGAGCGATTGAATTACTTTACCCTAACTTATAATACTGAAGATTATGATGATTGGGTCATTAACGCTGGTGCTTTACACGGTATTCGCCCAGCCACAGAAGGAGAGACTGTATTAGCCATTTTCCCCCAGGGAACCCCACCAGAACAGTTGAGCGATATTTCCCATGCCATTTGTCACGCTGTCGTTACTACGGTCTTGACAGAAGTTAGCAAAGTTGAATTCATTACTGATAGCAGCGAAATATCTTTTGAAGAACCTTACTGGGCAGTTATAATCAGCGTACCTGTCCCACAATTAAAAGTCAATTTCGTGGGGGACGCTCGAGGTATAGAACTGGCTCGAACATCTCTTGCGACAGTCGAGCAAGGTGAAGCATCTTTGTTGATTCGAGAAGCAGAATCATCTGAAGATGCGAATTACGAGCTAGAAGCACATCAGGGTCAATACTGGATTAAACAAGCTAGCGATCGCAAGTCGATAGTCGCACCGATTCCACTAATACCAGATAACCAAGGATACACTCAGCAACGTGCAATGCAAATCATCAAACGATTAGAACACGTTGTGCGTTGGGCGAATGTTCTAGAATTGAAAACTCCACCCACCAGCCAAATTCAACCTGAGGATGTGGAGATGGAAGTGATCGTCATCTTTAATGGTCAAGAATATTCCTCAAAACAGGCGACTTCCGATTTGCGTGCAGAGTATAGTTTCAAAAATAAGCAGTGGATATCACCAGGCATAAAAATCAAAGTAACGAATCATAGCGACCAAGATATTTACTTTCAAATAGTAGAATTAGCAGGTAACTATTCAATAGGTACTCCTCCATTATTCATAGAGAAAGGTAGTATACTTTTATCGAAAAAATCGAGTGATGACCCTATGTTGTCCAGTAAAATGAGCCGCTCCTTAGCACTAAATATGCCTATAGAATACTTAAATAGTGGTGTTACTGAATACAATGAGGTTTTCAAGTTAATTGTCAGTACCAGAGATTTCAATGCGAGTTTGCTCACACAAAAAGGGCTTGATACTCCACCTCCTAAAGATCGTTTGGTAGGGGCTGGCTCTACAGGATTGTCAGGAACTCTCAATTGTTTAATGAACAACGTATATTCTCGTGAAGCACGCTTAAGAGACGCTGACCTGATTGATAACTGGATGACGAAGGAAGTTAAACTGACGGTTGTAAAACCACCAAGTGGAGTGGAGATTAAAACATCTGAACCCACAACTCTACAACCGGGTGTTGTACTGCACAATAACTCGAGTTTTCAAGGAAAAGTTGAAATCAACTCCTTACCACCAAACAGCCGGGATGCTAACAGTAATTTACTCCCACCCATTCTTATAAAAGCTCCAAATCTGTTTCAACCCTTTGAATTTAACACCACTCGTAGCGGTCTTTCTAAATTAAGTGTTTTGGAAATCACTAGCGTACAAAATCACGAAAGCGTCACGCCAGAAAATCCTATCAAGATAGTCGTTGACAAGTCATTGTCATCAAACGAATATGTTTTGCCACTCGCTTATGATGGAGAATTTTTCTTACCTTTAGGCACAGCTAAGGCAGAAAATGGTAAGACAGCAATTACCTTAGAACGCTTACCCGAACCAATAGCTACTAGCCGGAGTTTGCAAGGTTCAATTAAGATTCTCTTCCAAAAAATGGTGACTCAACCTTTCGGACAAAAATTTGTTTATCCCTTGTTAAGAAGTGCGGAAGTTTTACCAGATGGACGTGTATCTTATCAAGCGGATAAGGCAATCATCACGGCAAAAGTTACCGAAGCTAAGAAGATTTTACTTTATATCCATGGTATCATTGGCGATACAGAAACGGCAGTGAAAAGCACTCAGAATGCAAAGTTGACAGAAAACGGACAACAAAAAACATTGCAAGATAAATATGACTTAATTCTCGCTTTTGATTACGAAAATCTCAATACGACTATCGAAGAAAATGCCAAACTTCTCAAGCAAAGATTAGAAGAAATTGGATTAACAGCAAACCACGACAAACAATTAGATATTGTTGCTCATTCCATGGGGGGCTTAATATCCCGTACCTTCATTGAAAAAGAAGGTGGTAATAAAATTGTTCAACACTTAGTGATGTTGGGTACACCTAATGGAGGTTCTCCTTGGCCAACGGTTCAAGATTGGGCTTTTGCCGCTTTGGGAATTGGATTAAACCAACTCTCTTCGGTAGCTTGGCCTGCAGTTGCTATTGCTGGAATCTTAAAATTTGTGGATTCCAACATTAAGACTGTAGAACAGATGAGCCCGAGGAGCAATTTTATCCAAAGCATTGCTACCAATCCAGATCCTAACGTGCGGTATACCATCATTGCAGGCGATCGCTCAATTAAACCAGAAGCATTACAAACCGACTCCGGAAAACAATCAAGTGCGATAAAGCGACTGATGGGGAAATTATTTGGCTCGGCTCGAGAGAATGTCATCAATCTAGTCTTCTTCCAACAACCAAATGATATAGCGGTGACACTTGAAAGTATTAAAAGCGTGAGTGAAAACCGCTCTCCCAAGCCCAGAATTCTATCTCCAGATGCGACTTGCGACCATGTAACTTACTTCACCACCCAATCTGGTTTGGACGCTTTGGTAAAGGCGCTCTGTGAGGAGGTGTAAATCTCAGTGTTGGACTTTCTTGAATAGAGGTTTTTAAAGATGAATTCGGAGGATATTTGTAGAGTTTAGCATTGTACAAGATTCTCCCAGCCCCCTTTAAAAAGCTACGGTGGTGTACACAAGTCTTATATAGTGCATTAAAAGCGGTTTCGATCCCCCCTAACCCCCCTTAAAAAAGGGGGGAACTTCATTCCAATTCTCCCTTTTTACGATGTTTCATCTCTTTTCTAGAGATCTGTACACTACCGTAGCTTACAAAAGAGGAAATACTTTCACTCATCTCCCTTTTTAAGGGTGAAATACTCTTAAAGTCCCCTTTTTAGAGATGAAATACTCTTAAAGTCCCCCTTTTTAGAGATGAAATACTCTTAAAGTCCCCCTTTTTAAGGGGGATTTAGGGGGATCTAAAGTTTTAAATTCCTCAGCTACTACTTTTAAAACATTCTCTTAGGAGGTGCAGCAAGGGAGCATTTGAATTACTTGACTTTAACCTACAACACTACAGTCTATGATAATTAATAACACTAGCTGAATTACGCCAAGCTATAAAGCTTGGTTCAATGAATCCATGTCTACAATTACAATTACCGTCAAACTATTTGCTGCTTACCAAGAAGCATACGGTGTGCCAGAATTGTTGCTAGAATTTCCAGAAAGTACACCTGTTGCAGCAGTTCGCGATCGCATAATTGCGGAACATCCCAAACTTTCTCAATTACGGGATATCACTCGATTTGGGGTAAACCTCCAATTTGCAGACCCAGAGACTATCTTAAATGATGGTGACGAAGTGGTGTTAATTCCTCCTGTCAGCGGCGGGTGAATCAGTGCTGGAAGATAAGGGAGAATAAGTTACACTTAATGACCAATGACAAATGACACATGACAACAATGAATTTTGGCAGCAAAATAACTTTAGGCTTGAGCCTTGGGCTAACAACTACGACTCCCCAATAGATATAGAAGAACTGGCGTTAACTGAAAGCGAGGTAGATCCAACTGTAGAAACAGCAGACTGGACAAAGTTTTCTAGAGTACGACCGCAACCTACGTTACCCGAACGACTTATATTTATAGATGGTCGCCGTCGTATCGATGCGACTCTTATCGGTGGTAGCGGGAATACCATTGCTTATGGAGCTTTTGGAACAATAGCAGTAGGTGCTGTCCTAGTGGATAGAAAAACCAGTACAGCTACCTGTTCCCAGTTTCATATCCGGCGTATAATTGGGTTTGGAGGAAACCAACAAGCACCAGAAACCCGAATTCCTTGTCCTTTGGGAAGTCAAGCACAGTTAATTTACGAACCAGTCGATCCCTACGTAGAAAACAATCCCAATGTTCCCAAAAATCTGGTTCAGAATATCATGCTTAAGACAGAAGCACTTCTCGCAGCCCAACAGTTTACTCTTAACCCAAATACCTTAATCGTTCGTGACGGGCGGTTACCTTATAACTCCTTGAATTTCACAGTGGGCTATGTTAAGACAATGCATAAAAATTATCTAAGTGAAAAATATGCAGCCCTGTTGTGGGAATTGAAACCGGGAGAACGTACCCCTATTTTTTTAATAAAAGAACAAAACCGTCCCCACTGGAGTTGGTATCTGAAATCCGGTCACGCTCAAACCTCTTCAGATCGTTTTGGTTACCACAATTTACACGGAATTGTGAGATTGGAATTGTCCAGCGATATTCCTCTGACAACAGCCCAGACAATCGCGGATCAAACCGCCTATCTCATTCCTGAATACGCTTCCTATCCTTACAAAGACCCCCGCGCCCCACAAAACCTCACTCCTGTTGGCGCACTCGAACGAGAATTGGGGCGGCGTATGGGTGATGCTATTCTGATCAAAAGGCGCGTACAAAACTTTTTAGCGTCTGTAGGAGTTTTGCCAATACGCTATTGACTGAAAATGTCGTTTCAACAATTATTCAAACAAAAGATTCTTTAACTATCTTTTGAAATTAACGCTCAAATTCAATACCATCACCAATAAGCGCCCTTTTAATTTATGTCTGGTCTGGCAATAATGTCTTACGAATCTTTTTTTTGGTATAATTAGTAAACTAAACTGAGCTAGAGCAGCAATACTAAGGCTATTATCTTAATAGATAAGTGAGAGTTCAAACTTTATGGAAAGCAGCACTTTAGTAACATCACAAACTACTAATTCAAAGATAAATATTGTACTGGAAACTAGAGAAGATGGTAGCGCGATCGCATCTATTTTGGAACTTCCACAGTATCGTGTCGAAGCTACGAATCGCGAGCAGGCACTTGCAATACTGAAGGATCTCGTGGCTCAGCATAAGAACAAAATTGAAGTCATTACGATGGAAATCCAATTACCGCAGGCTGAGCAATCTGAAAGACCTTGGATGAAATTTGCAGGCGTGTTCAAAGACGATCCGGACTTTGACACAGTTCAGCAGTATATTCAGGAGTATCGTCAGGAATTAGATGCTGCTCTTAATATAGAAGATTTCAATCTTGAGAGGGATGCAAGTTGAGCATTTGGATTCTTGATACCGATTGTGTTTCTCTGTTTCAAAGAGGGAATTTAGAAATTGTTCGTCGCCTAAATAGTGTTGAATCTAACGAAATTGCGATTACAATTATTACAGTTGAAGAACAGATGCGTGGGCGATTTCAAGTCATTCGACGAGCTGCTTCTAATGAATTAGCCTCGGCTTATCAAAAGCTACAGGTAACATTTGATAGTTTGAAAAGTTTCAATGTCTTAAGTTTCACTACTGAAGCACAAGAAATATATACAGATCTCATCCATCAAAAGCTCAAAGTTGGTCGTCAAGATTTAAGGATTGCTGCGATTGCGCTTTCTATGAATAAAATTCTGGTCACACGCAACAATCAAGATTTTTCTCAAGTCTCCAATTTATTTTTAGAAAATTGGACTTTGTAAAGTAATAAGCAGGGGATATAGAGGCACAGGGGAGGCAAAAAAGGCAAAACCTAGTTAGTATTGGTACAATCTCTAACTACTATACGGGTGCAAAGCCGCCGCGCCCCTACTTACTACGTAGCAGGTGATATTTATGATGGGTGATGCTATTCCACTCGAACGACGCGTACAAAACTTTTTAGCGTCTGTGGGGGTTTTGCCATGACAACTCCCGTCGGTTTTATCCTCGGTACTCAGGAAGCAACCCCCTTGGAATTTTGGGTTGCAGTATCGCCCGGTCAAGTTTTGCGCCTTGATGATGTGGTGGAAGTGCAAACTCACCGTCCTGATGGGAGTGGTATTGTCAAATTTTATGGTGTGGTTGATTATGTCCGCACCTTACATGAAGGAACTCAGTTTGATACAGATACTTTCTTGGCAAAAAATGGTAGTTTGCCTGTGAATGTTTCCTATGCTGCTCATATTCAAGTGACGCGCATTGAACCAGAAGAATATTTGCCACCACAACCGGGGGATACAGTTCATTTAGCTGTTGATGAAGAATTAAAACGTGCTTTGCATTTTGATGGCATGGAAAAACGCATCCCCGCAGGTACAATGCGTAACAGCAGCCCAGCTTATTTTAACTATGAATTTATTGATGGCACAAAAGGCGCACATATTAATATTTCTGGTGTATCTGGGGTAGCGACAAAAACATCTTATGCTTTATTTTTACTTCACGGAATTTTTCACTCTGCTGCTTTAGGTTACCATCGTGCTAATACCAAAGCCTTGATTTTTAATGTCAAAGGTGAGGATTTGTTTTTTATAGATAAGCAAAATGCTAAGTTGAAAGAACAGGATTTAGCACAATATAATATATTGGGAATACCAGCAGAACCATTTAAAGATGTGCGTTTTTGTGCTGCACCAAGAAAAGGCAGCCATGATGTAGATCCGCATTTAGAACAACGGGCTGATAATATTTCAGTTTATTTGTGGAGTTTGAGGGAATTGTGTCGCGATCGCCTCTTCAGTTTCCTATTTGCTGGGGAAGATTTAGAAAGGGGAAATTTAGGTTTTTTAGTTTCTATTGTAGAGGAAAAGTTAGCCCGAATTGCTGAAGATAACGATAAAACAGATAAAAAAAATAACCGCAAGCTTGGAGTGCATCTAGATGTAGAACCTTATGGCTCGCCAGAGAAGAAAAAAGTCACAACATTTAGAGAATTAATTGAATTTTTAGAAGATAAGTTGGTTGAAAATGAAGATAACAGTTGGTTGGGACGAAATACCAACGCCACTGCTGAGGCTTTAATACGTCGCTTGTGGGGAATACGAGATGAGATAGGGCATTTAATTCGCGGAGATTTGCCTCCCGAACAAATAGCCAAATATCAACTCGATCCTCTATCACCCTCGCATCAAATAACGATTGTTGATATTAATAAGATAGGCGGAAAAGCACAAAAGTTTGTTGTTGGAATACTTTTACAAAGACTATTTGCCGAAAAGGAAAAGCGGGGACAATATCCGGTTGTTTTTATAGTTCTTGACGAATTGAATAAATATGCTCCTCGTGAAGGGCGGAGTCCCATTAAAAATTTGCTTGTGGAAATTGCAGAACGGGGTCGTTCTTTGGGAATCATCTTGATAGGCGCACAGCAAACAGCCTCAGAGGTTGAGCGTCGTGTTGTAGGACAAGCGGCAATTCGCGTTGTTGGTAGACTCGATTCTGCAGAAGCTGAAAGTGCAGAATATAACTTTCTCTCTGGAGGTTGTCGCAAGCGATCGCTCCTCTTAAAATCTGGAACTATGTTTGTTCACCAGCCTGAAGTTCCATCTCCAATTCTGATTAATTTTCCCTTTCCTCCTTATGCAACTCGTGATAGTGAAGTTGCAACTAATGATGAGGACGATGATATTGAATTTTAGTCAGGGCGCAATGCCTTGCACCCTGACTTCTTAGCGATCTTGCTTCCTTTTTCTTGATTTGCTGTTTTTGCTTATAAATTATCCTTGAGACATTAACGTAGCACTTAACAAGCGGTTAATCGGCTAGTGGTTGGCTGCAATGACTCTGCAGGAACAAATAGCGTATTGTGGTCAGCAAAAGCCGTCCAATTTTGGTCAGATAAGGGTTCTGAGGCAACAATAACTTGGGTTGGGTGCTTCGCATCATTGCAAGACCAATAAAGAGTAGAAGCTTCCATGCGGTAGGCATAGCGACTTGCTGCAAGCGATCGACCATCACTGACGATAACATTGGCACTAAAGCTGGTGTCGTATTTTTTAGCCAAGTCTGTCAATTTTTGCAGTGTCGCACGTAAGGCAGACAACAGAGTGCTATCTGGAGACGACTGCCACATTTCCACCAGTAGGGCGAAGATGTGTTCCGAGTCAGTCATACCCTTAATTAAACGATATGTGGAATCAGAAAGACTGTCACGTATCGGTCTGTAGAGCGTCTGTTGAAAGTTTGCTATCTCGCCATTATGCACAAACAACAACTTGCCACTGCGGAAGGGCTGACAGTTGCTAATATCGAGCGATTCCCCCATTCCTGCAAGTCGGACATAGCTTACTGCACAAGAAGATTGTACGTAGTGGCTCAACTCTTTCAGGTTGGAATCGTTCCACATGGGGATAGTGTTCCGATAAACAAATGGTCGATCGCTTTCATCGTACCAACCTACACCTACCCCGTCTGCACAAACGACTCCTGAGTTTAATTCGCGAGGGTTGTAACTTTGGTTGTAGAGCGAATGCTCTTGCTGGTAGAGTAACTCATCTAATCGGATGTTATTACCAAGGTAGCCAACTAATCTACACATCAGAAAAACAGCTCAATATAGCTAGATGTACTTCGTTAACGTAATGTTAGTACATAAAAATTTAGCAAACGAAATTTTATGTGCTATCTGACATAGGGGGGATTTGCTGCTAAAGCACCCTCTACAATGCTGCAAAGCAGCCGCTTCGCGAACGCTTAAATTATCCGTTGAAGGTTTCACCAGTTTTCGTTCTCGCGAAACTCCAGTATAGAAAATAAGAAGTCGGGAACACAGTCAATTAACGCAGCACCGAACTCACCGTTATTTAAGATACGGCATGATATCTTCTGGAACTTCTACCTGTTCGCTTTTTAGTTTCATCGAATACCCCAACTGCTTTGCTCTAGATGTCAAATCCTGTTCCTGCGGTTGCCATAGCTCGTGGCAAACCACCCAGTATTCCCAGTGACTGTCAGCGTTGTACCCAAATGTTTCACCTCCTGGGTTAATATAATGAACTATTGCTGAGTCAGGGATGGCGTTATCCTTAAATGCTACAAATGGTCTAGAGGTAGAGCATTGAATCAGGTCAGTTCTTCTAGAAACCCCACTATAACTGTTAGAGACTTCTACATTCGCTAGATACAGTCGCCTAGTTTCACCGTTTAATTTTACAGTCTTAGTAAGTTGCTTGTTCAAGAGATAGACTTTCCATGTCACCCCCTGGCGAGCGCCCTCAGATACCAATCTTTTGCTTTGTGCATGAGCGCTTAAATTTAATACCAATAAGAGTACTCCTGTGAGACTTGCCAATTTTAGTTTCATTTACCGATAGCTCTATGCTTTGTATCATTTGTATCACAAGATTGCTATCTACTCTAATTAAACCCTTGCGATCGGGACGGGCTGATGAATCATAGCAAATCTGCTGACTGCTACCCCCTTAATTCAGTTTTTGCAACACAACACAACACACAACTATATTACAGTGTTATTCATCCACATAACATATAATGATGGTAGGGAAAAAGGGATGCTGCAATTTATCCTTCTTCTGTTACTCTGGGAAAAGAAAAATAAGAGTCAAATTTTCAACTCTAGATAGAGCGGAAATTTGAGCGATTATTTTCTAACAAACTGGGATAAAATCAAGTTTTTTAGGAAAAGCCTTACGCTGTAAGCATTCTAGAGTATCTCTTCTGAAAGTGATAAAAGAGGGTTATGCCACGAATAATTTTCCAGTGTGAATTTTTCTCCTATAAAACTCGTGTCTTGACTCTATTTTTAAAGAAATAAGCGGTAGTTTTGCGTTGTGAGCGAAGAAGAATTTACTCAGTATCTAATTTTTATCCGTCAGCAGATAGAGGCGCTGTACGAATATATTGTGTTAGTACCAACAAACCAACAGCAACTCTTAGCGTCAGCAATGGAGGAAATTGCCACCTCTTTAGATAATCTGCAGTTATTTCAAGAGGAAATGCAGGCAAACTTAGAAACTATGGAGGTGATTCAGGAAGATCTGCTAGAGCAGAATGAGTACCTGGCAAAACAACATCAGCGTTATCACGACCTATTCGAGTTTGCACCTAATGCGTATTTACTCACAAATGCTCAAGGAATCATTCTAGAAGCTAACCGTGCTGCGGGAGCACTATTTAACGTATTGCCCAACTTTCTGGTAAGCAAACCGTTAGTCAATTACGTACACGAAATAGAACGTTCGGTTTTTCGTAGCAAACTCAATAAGTTGTCTTCTGCGTGTTCTTCTTTGCAAGAGTGGGAAATAACTATGTGCCCGCGTGGCAGTCAACCTTTTAATGCAGTACTGATGGTAGCACCCGATCGTGACTCTTCCGGATTGCTAGTTTCCCTACAAATAGCTATCTGGGATGTGACCGAGTACAAGAACTTGAATCAACAACAACCAGCAATTGTGACCGAACGCTTGGTACCAGAAGCAGAAGTTGTCTCGCTCCCTCACTCGCTCGATGGTTTGCAGGTACTGTTTGTAGATGATGAAGCTGATATTCGCGAGTTTATCACCGCAGTACTGGAGCAGCATGGGATATATGTGACAGCAGTTGCCTCAGTGGCTCAGGCGCTCGAACTGCTAGAGCAATACTCTCAGGAGGAGCCGCCTAAAGGGCGAACGCGTCCCGATGTGATACTCAGTGACATCAGAATGCCGGATGAAGATGGCTATGCTTTGATTAAGAAAGTACGGGCACTGGAGACAGAGAAAGGATGGCACATTCCTGCTGCTGCTTTGACAGCTTATCTTGCAGAAGACCGAGCAAAAGCACTCAAAGCGGGTTTTCAATCGCACTTGCATAAACTTGCTGAACCAATGGAGTTAATTGCAATGATTGCACAGCTTGCCGGGCGAGCTTAAAAGCGAGCACCTTGAGATGGACGTAGTAGGGAAGCAGGGAGAGAAAAGGGAATTCAAATTGTAGAGACTTTACAGCGATTGAAGCAGAAAGCCCACCCCTTCTAGGGGTGTGGGACGCGAATAATGCGGGAGGCAAAGCCACACCGCATTTTCGCTCATGAATGCGTTGCAGCTTTAGCTGCTGTCAAATTTATCTGAAATTGGGATTGCCAGTGTGAATCTTATACTATAAATAAGCACAGTAAGATTTACATTAAGGAGGTGAGGTTATCCATGTTAGTATTTGAAGCCAAGTTAGAAGGAAATGACGAACAGTATCAAAAACTTGATGGATCTATTCGTACTGCTCGGTTTATTCGGAACTCGTGTATCAGGTACTGGATGGATAACCGTGGAGTAGGGAAGAACGAAATTAGTGCATATACAGCTATCCTTGCTCAACAGTTTGAGTTTGCCGATCGTTTAAATTCTATGGCACGACAAGCTAGTGGCGAACGTGCATGGAGTGCAATTTCTCGGTACGACAACTGTAAGAAAAAGAGACCGGGCAAGAAAGGTTTTCCACGCTTTAAAAAAGAACAGACACATGGTTCTGTAGAGTACAAAACTACGGGATGGAAGTTATCTGAAGACAGAAGAAGCATCACATTCACTGATGGTTTTAAAGCAGGAACATTCAAGATGTGGGGAACACGCGACCTACATTTTTATCAGTTAAAGCAGTTTAAGCGAGTGCGGGTAGTGCGTCGAGCAGATGGGTATTATTGCCAATTCTGTATTAACTCTGAACGCCTAGAGAAACGCGAACCAACTGGTAAAACTATTGGGCTAGATGTTGGACTAACTCATTTCTATACTGATAGTGATGGGACTACGGTTGAAAATCCCCGTCATCTACGTAAATCCGAAAAGAAATTAAAACGCCTTCAACGACAGTTATCTAGAACCAAAAAAGGGTCTAAAAACCGCGTGAAGGCAAGAAATAAATTGGCAAGAAAGCATTTAAAGGTAAGTAGGCAACGTAAAGACTTTGCGGTAAAAGCTGCAAGGTGCGTAGTCCTGTCTAAAGACTTGGTAGCCTATGAAGACTTAGTGGTTCGGAACATGGTAAAGAATCACCATCTTGCTAAAAGTATTAGCGATGCTGCATGGACGCAGTTTAGAGAATGGGTTGAGTATTTTGGAAGGGTGTTTGGGGTTGCAACAGTCGCTGTGCCTCCACATAGGACATCTCAAAAATGCTCGAATTGCGGCGAGATAGTCAAGAAAACTCTTTCTACTAGAACCCATATCTGTCCCCATTGTTTCCACATTCAGGGGAGAGACCACAACGCAGCTCGCAACATCCTTGAGATAGGACTCCGTACCGTGGGGCACACGGGAACGTTAATCGCCTCTGGAGACATCGACCTCTGTTCTGGTGAGCCACTGCGTTGCGGTGAGCAGTGCGGTCTTGGGCTTTGCCCAAGAGGAGCAACTGCGGAGGGTTCCCCCCGTTGAAGCAAGTGGCGAACCCATAAGGGTGAGGAAACTCCTCAGAATAAGTCGGGTCGAAGAAAGAGGAACTCTCAGAAGTGATTTTGGGAATCCCACGTGCTTTAGCCGTGGGAGGATGTCAAAATAAAGGAGGAGCATTGTTCTAAAATTTCGCTCGCGCTAAATTATCAGCGATCGCGCCTACCCACTAAATCGACCAGTAAAGGCGATGCACCGACCTCAAAGAGAAACAATTACCATAGAGGATATTGTCATCACTGAAGAACTGTCCCGGAGAAACCCTCGGACTGCGGATTTTCTCTTGGAAAATCAAGCATTGCAGAGGTTGGCGCGGCAGTTGGTAAATCAGCCACAAACTATGCATCAAAGTATAGTTGACATGGCATTAAAATTATGCATTGCTGAAAGTGCAGGGATAAATTTACTAGAGATAGCACCAAGTGGGGAAGAGGTTTTTCGGACTCATGTATTAGCAGGAACATTAGCACAGTATGCAGGCAGCACTACAAAGCGCAACTCTAGTCCCAGTGGAGTTTGCCTGGAACGCGGTACTCCCGTGCTTTATTCCTATCCCGAACGCTATTTTACTGATTTACAGGTAGCGAATATTTCTATCGTTGAAGCATTAATACTACCGTTGATTGCTCCAGATCGTGCCCTTGGCACGATCTGGATTATGTCGCACTCCCTTGAGCGGCGATTTGACAGTGAAGATGTGCGGGTGATGACGAGTTTAGCAGACTTTACTGCTGCTGCACTGTTGATAAATCAGCAACAAAGCCAGTTGCGACAAACTGCACTATGCGATCGCCCAAGAGCGGAAATTGCTTTGCGCGTCTCGGAAGAAAAATACCGCACGCTGTTAAATTCGATGGACGAAGCCTTTTGCAGCATCGAAGTGTTGTATGACTCAGACGGACAGCCTGTTGACCATCAAATCCTTAAAGCGAATCCGGCGTTGGAAAAACACGCAGGCTTAATCGATGCGCGGGGTAGATTGGCAAGCGATGTGCTGCCGTTCGTCGAACAATCCTGGAACGACCTTTTTGCAAGAATCGTTGCCATAGGTGAATCGGAGCGACTTGAGCAGCACTCCCCCGCGTTTGACCGTTGGTTCGACATTGAAATTTTGCGCCTCGGCGACGAAACGCTGCGCCGTGTCGCAGTTCTTTTCCGGGACATCACCGATCGCAAACGCACGGAAGCGAACCTCGCCTTTTTAGCCGAGACGAGCGCGGATTTTGCACCCCTGTTGAGCGCCGAGGAGATTATGGAGCGGGTCGGCAAACGGCTAGCCGATTTTCTCAATCTCTCGCGCTGCAATTTTTCCATCGTTGATGAGGAAGCCGATCTCATCGAGTGCATCTATGCCTGGAGGCGCGACGACTCTATGCCCAACTTATTCGGCGCACACCGCATCTCGGCTTTCCTGAACGAAGAAGGCAGGCGACATTACGCGGCAGGTAAGCTCTCAGTTATCAACGATACGCGGACTAATTCGATGCTCAACCCGAAGTTGGAAATGTGGGACGAGCTTGGCTTCGGTTCGATTGTTGACGCGCCTTACCTCAAAGACGGGTGTTGGAAATTTTTGTTAACCATCGCACGCTCCTCTTCGGGCGAGTGGCGCTCTGATGAAGTCGAGCTGATTCGGGAACTCGCCGAGCGAATTTACATCCGCATCGAACGTGCCCGCGCCGAAGAGGCTCTGCGCGACTCGGAAGAAAAATACCGTTCGCTGTTCAACTCAATGGACGAAGCATACGCCGTTGTTAAGGTCATCCCTGACAAGGAGGGTGCTTGGAGCGACTTCCTCTTCCTAGAAGTGAACCCCGCTTTCGTGAAGCACACCGGGATGGAGTACCCCGTCGGCAGAACGGCAACCCAGATCCTCGGCACGCCGAACCCTCAGTGGGTGGGGATCTACGGCCAAGTAGCCGAGACGGGCGAGGCGGTACGCATTGAGATGACGGAGGACACCCTAAACCGGGTCTTCGACCTCAACGTCTTTCGGCTGGGCGATCCGGGAAGCCGCCGCGTCGCGGTGCTGTTCACCGACATCACGGAACGGAAGCGTGCCGAAGACGAGCGCCAACGCGCACAAGACGCAATGCAGGCATTTTTCAGTAATGTGAGTCATGAGTTTCGCACTCCTCTGACTCTGTTGCTGAGTTCGATTGAAGAGACCTTGAACGATCTGGCACATCCCCCCAGTTCCGCCCAACGATCGCAACTGCAATTGGCGCACCGAAACGCGGTGAAGCTGCTGAAGCTCGTCAATACTTTGCTTGACGTTTCCTGCATCGAAGCCGAGCGCATTCAGGCAGTCTATGAGCCGACAGATCTCGCAACCTTGACGACAGAACTTGCGAGTTCATTTGAGTCAGCCATCAAGCAAGCAGGCTTGCAACTGGTAATTGATTGCCCACCCTTACCAGAGCCAATATATATCGATCGCTCTATGTGGGAAAAGATCGTCCTCAATTTGCTCTCGAATGCGTTTAAATTTACCTTTGCAGGCGAGATTGCAGTCCGCTTAAGGCGGGCTGGTAATTGGGTTGAGTTAACTGTACAAGACACGGGCATTGGCATTGCCTTCTCAGAAACACCTCGCTTGTTCGATCGGTTCTACCAGGTGAAAGGAGCCAGGGGGCGGAGTTTTGAAGGATCGGGGATCGGCTTGTCTCTGGTGAAGGAGTTAGTTAAACTGCATGGCGGCACGATTACTGTCAGCAGTGTTGAAGGAGAAGGCAGTTGCTTTCAGGTATCCATTCCCACCGGGTTTGCTCATCTTCCCCCCCAACAGATTGGCTCATCTCAAACCTTGCCCTCAACGGCAACAGATCTACGTGCTTATGTGGAGGAAGCGTTAGGGTGGCTACCCCAGGAGGAGGGGGAGATGGGGAGATGGGGAGATGGGGAGAAAAGAGCTTTTAATTCCCCTCTGCCCCCCTGCCCCTCTGCTCCCCTGCCCAGTTCTGCCCGTATTCTCCTGGTAGATGACAACCCCGATATGCGTGCCTACCTGAAGCGGTTACTGGATGAGCGATGGCAGGTGGAGACAGCAGCCAATGGCGCTCTAGCCCTCACCCAAATTCAGCAACACCCACCCGACTTGGTGCTAACTGATGTGATGATGCCAGAGATGGATGGGTTGCAATTGCTGCAAGCACTACGTTCCGATCCTCAAACAAAAAGTATTCCGATTATTTTGCTATCGGCACGAGCAACAGAAGAGGCAACGGTCGAAGGTTTGGCAACGGGTGCGGATGATTACTTAATCAAACCCTTCAGTGCCCGCGAACTGATGGCACGGGTTGAAACTCATCTTCAATTGGCACGGCTGCGCTTTGAGCAATCTGCCAACCGCTTCAAAAATGAGTTTCTCTTGACCGTGACTCATGAACTGCAAGCGCCCCTAGCCAATATTCTCGGTTGGACACGCCTACTACAAAATCAACCTTTTGACAGTGTTAAGGCGGCTAGGGCACTTGCTGTCATCGAACGCAATGCAACTATCGAGGCAAAACTGGTGAAGGATTTGCTCGATGTTTCGGGCATTGTTTCAGGAAAGCTACAATTGCAATTTCAAGTTGTTGATTTGGTTTCTCTGCTACAAAACGTCGTGACAACATTTCACCAAACAGCTAAGGCAAAGAATATTCAACTCATCGAGGCGATATCGAATGTTGCACGGTGTAATGTTAAAGCAGATAGCGATCGCCTGCGACAAATCATCAGCCACTTGCTAGAAAATGCCATCAAATTTACGGACTTTGGGGGAAAAGTCAGCATCGGGTTAGAACATCTTGACTTCAATGTTCAAATTACTGTGACTGATACAGGTATCGGCATTTCTCCTGATTTTCTTCCCTTAGTCTTCGATCGCTTCACTCAAGCGGAAGTACCTAGCCGTCATTCACCCGGAGGAGTAGGTATTGGACTGGCGATAGCGAAGATGCTGGTGGAAATGCACAACGGTATAATAGAAGCAAGCAGTGACGGAGTTGGGCTGGGTGCAACCTTTACCGTCAAGCTACCGCAAGTTGGTGTTAGTCCTTAAGAAAGATTTAAAAAAACAGAGAGTGAACAATCAGATCCTTTTGGGTGATACTGAAGTTACGTTGTTCTGCTGTGGTAATGAATGAAACAATTGCTTCACACGTCACGGCAACGGTTAACATCACAAGGTTTCGTGTCAGCGGATAATCACAGACATCATCATTTACGTCGGAAGGAACGCGATAAAAGTCATTCCAGATCGCTTCTGCATAATCAGCCGATAGTCCAGCGTGAAGACAAGGTATGCTGAATTGTTCGGCATAATTTTTCACTGCAGTACGTGCCACACTATTGTCAAACACATCGACAATGAGCTGGCTGTCTTGGAGGAGTTGAGTTGTATTTGCTGAAGTCAACTCAAGTGTCTTAGCATTAACTTTAGTACCAATTGCTCGATATAAATTGTTAGCTAAAATCTTCGCCTTGAACGCCCCCACATCAGAACGGTAATAAGGCTGAGTTGAAAGATTTCGCTCCTCAATGCGATCGCGATCTATCACTGTCAGTTTATCAAAACCAGACCGAGCTAAGTTTTCAGTGATGTTAGCTCCTAATGCTCCCGCCCCACAAATTGTTACAGGATAGTTTTTTAACTTTGCCATCACACCAGTCGTGCGATAAAGCTGTTCGTGAAAAAAGATACTCATATTAATTTGTAATTAATAGACTCACTCCTCTTGTTGTTCCATCACACCCACTAGAGATTGCAAATCAAAATCGCTATCGCGTCCGCTCAGACAAATACCAGAACTCACAACAGTCAAATCGGCTTTAGCGATCGCACTACTATGGCGAACACCATCAGCCGTTGTCCAATCGACTGTCCAGTAATCACCGCGATCCTGAAATTGGCGTAATTCACCACCACCCATCTGCAATGCTTTTCTCAGTCGCTTTTCATCCTGTTGAGGTTGAGCAAAGCTCTCCATACGCCGAGTCGCTAATTCATACAGCGTGCGGATTTCTGGAGTCATACCTTTGAATTGCAATTCTTCAACAGGAGTCAGTTCCTTAACAGCTGATTGCAAAGTTTCTACAATAACCGGATCGGTACGGCGATCTACTTCTTCAAACCAACACGATTGTCCGTTCCAACGGGCAATAATTTGCTCAAAAACAACACCCTCAGTCACTAGATGTACTGCGAGCGGTTTAACGAAGTTCAAGCGCTGACGCATATCTACTTCATTGACAGGGTATGCTAACCAAGTTTGTCTTTGCAGTTGGTATGCCAACCGCAGCCGTATTTGGGGAAAGTGTTGCAAATATTCCGCAACCTGGGGTAAGTCGGCTTCTTCCACAACCGTTGCTGTCTTAGCATCTATCGCCTGAAAAATACCCCAACCTTCATATTCCCTGGGCTTCGGTGTGAAGGTATAGATCATTCCTGCTACTCGCGTGCGAACTCGTCCACCCCTGACACAGGGCGCAAGGAATTGGGTGGCATATAGCTGTGCTTCTGCGATCGCAATTTGATTGATTAGCTTGCGGATATCAGCCATAGCACCATCTCTCCATAAAATTGCTCAGATGACAGGAGGAGTTTTTTAGCCGTGCTGAACCAGGATATAAAAAGCTCGCGCAAAGGTAGAAAGAACAACTTTATACTTCAATTCAGCAACGTCACAAATGATTTCCCGCGTGCAAGTTGGTGGAGCATTGCGTGTTCTGAGTTACTAGAGGGACTCCTCTGGTAAGTTTTTACACACTCTTTCAAGGATGGCTACTTTTAAGCCCACCTCCCAGGTTCTTCGCACTCCCCGTTCACACACGCCCACTGTATTTGACAGCGTTACTTTTCCTCTCGTACTAGTATGTAGGCTTCACGAGTTGGGGCACGCAGGCTATTAATATAATACAATATACTACATAATATTAGAAGAGTTTTGGAGTTAGTATCGGGATGCGTTACAAGTGACTGTAACGCATCCTGATGTATTCTACTTATCGTCTCTTACAGGCAACGGCATATCCAAAATCTCCATCAGCAAATCCAGACGAGAGGGGCGCGTGAGCAGTGGAACGAGGTTTGGCAAGCTGTAGTAGTCACCCGCAAAAGTGAACGTATCTACGGGTGCTTGCTGCTGCTTCAGTTGATTTTCTACCCAGTTGTAATGAGTACCCACGCGGACAATCACCACATTGGGCATTACCGCTAACTCCCGACAGTAAGTCTTGTAGACTTCACCGAAGTAAGGACCGGTATTTTCGCCCTCATCCGTCACCACAATTATCTGGTCAACGACTTGCTTCTTCTTCCGCATTGCTTCCAATGCACAACCGATGCTAGTACTACCACCTGCGTTAATGTGCTGAAAAGCACGTTCCCAGTCGGTCAACTCCTTGCCTTTTGCCGTAACAGCGTAAGGAATGGTGTCGAAGGCGTAGACAAATAGTTCAGCTTGAGTGATACCAGAGATGAGAGCAGCCAGTCTCTTACCAATCTCAATCGCATTGTCCATTGAACCGGACTTGTCCACTAGTAGGGCGGTTGGACGTGCGATTACACCACGCCGCTTCACCTGCTCGTTAGTCACTTTTTCCAGTTGGGCAACGGTGTCTGCATCTAAAGAAGCTGTGTTTGCAGCAATCTGTGCTTTGAATGCTGCAACACGTCCGCTCGTAGACGCTTCTTCCAGCTTAGAATCAATCAGCTTCTTGACTTCTGGGTGCTCCATTGCACCTCTAGTTTGGAGAGACTTGAGGTTGTTGATCGCTTCTTGAGGAGTCATGCTGTTGATTAAGGCAACCAAAACAACTGGTGTAAGTTGTTTGATGGCACCAATTGCGATGGTGTAGGGAATGTTAAACTCCACAATCAGCCGTGCTTGTTCGGCAGCACTTTCTGAAGACGCAAGCTGCTTCAGCACATTTGCTAACGAACCCTCTGGAGGAGTATCGCGGAATAAAATCGCATTTGCCCGTTCATTTGGCTTAATGTGTAGCGAAGCATATAAGTGCTTCATTGCTTTACGACCTCGCAGTGCAGCGCGATCGAACAGAGCCGGATTGCTCTCCCGCGCCTTCAGGTAACGCCGCACTGCAGTCCGAGCCGAACGAGGCAATTTATTCTGCTGCTGCTTCATGAAATCCACCACACGAGCCACTTGATAGGGTGGAAATTCTTGCAACATTACAAATCCAGCATCTCGGTGTTCGGTTAAATTGCTGGTCAGCAAGTGAGCAACAAATACTTCCTTATGGTCGCGGACATCACCGTGACGCTGATACCAAACTGCTAAGTGTCCGTAAAAAAGCGGATCTAATTCAACAATTAACTTATGAATTTCTGCGACTTGCTCTAGCTTGCGGTGAGGAGTTGTCAGCAAACTGTTGAGCATTTCCAAGCGCAGGTCACGTTCTGCGGTATTCACAGTCATCTCCTCTAGTTGTGGTGAATGAGGAGACAGATGTTGCACGCGGGGCGATCGAATCACCGCGCAAGTTGTAGAAGCATGGTCTGTAACTTATGGAGAGTTATGTAAGCTTCTGCGATCGGGGCGCGGCAACAACTGCCAATTGAAAAATTTAATAAAATATCGAAATCAATGGTACTACTCCCTGAAAGTAGTAGTTGCGTAAGCTACCATCATATCTGCCACTATTGCGACAGCACTTTTTGAAAGCAGCGACCAGAACCACAAGGACAAAGGTCATTGTTACCAAGCTTTTCTTGTAGTTCTTTGTCACCATGAATAAGGCGAGCGCCACGTTTAACAGCTTTTTCCGATGGGTAGCCACGCCGACGTTTACTAGATGGTTCAAAAGCAGAAATCGTCAAAGTTGTCGAAATCTTCAGGCTCTCGATCGCTGTTGATGTTGAAAGAATTTATCTTCTTCATCATCCTCACCTCCATTTCTTCAATAGACATCAAAATTACTTGAGAGAAACTGGCTAATAGCTAATAGTCAAAAAGCAATCAGCAATTAGCCATTAGCCATTAGCAATCCAAATTTTTTACAAATGATTTAGGATTGCGATAGCAACCTCCAATGAGTTGCAGTTAACTCATAGTTGAAATAAATAGAGCACTTCATGCAAGTTGAAAAAGCTGTTGATTCATACACGGGATTTGAACCCGTAATTACCTGCTTTTAAGTCAAGCGCCTGTTCCAATTCGGCTAGTATGTAAGCTTTTTCGGTTGGGGCACGAAGTGGAAATTTTAGTTTTTAGAAAGTTGATGTAACATAATTGGAATTCCACGCAAGTTAGCAAAGCATTTTTCACAATTGCCTTTACCAATTAGGCTACGCTCCCATGAGTGGAAGCGGTAGGAATTGAACCTACAAATCCGTTGCCGGACAGTGTGTAAGCTTTACAAGTCAGGGCGCGGAATAAAATCTTTAATGATTCCGTGCAAGTTCAAGAAGCTTTTTACAGCTACGATCGCTCTTACCAAATATTGGCAGTGGGCACGCATACTAAGTCTGCGAGAGACTTAGAAATCTGCATCGCTTGTTCGATCGCTCGAATTTTACTACCTTAGGACCGTTATCAATGTGTATGTAAGCTTCTTTTGTTAGGGCACGGAAGACTCAGATCTTCAACCGTAGACAGCTTCAGGACGAACGATCAAATCCCCACTAGGACGACGATCTACTATATAAGCAGAGAGGCGATCGCTATTCACATCTAAATGCCGAGCAATCCGCTCCTTGACCGCCACATCATTCATAGAAGCTGCAATTCCCAATTGTGTTTCTGAGACATCAACAGAACGTCCTTCAAATCGAATATGAACCATTGGAATCACCTCTTTTTAATTACAAATTATTGAGTGGATCTGACCGGGATTGAACCGATACCCTCCCTGTGAGAGTTACACTCACACCTCATGCAAGTTGAAAAAGCTGTGGTAACACACGCAGGAATCGCACCTGCAACTTATCGTTTTAGAGACGATCGCTCTACTGTTGAGCTAGTATGTAAGCTTTTTCTGTCAGGGCACAAGTAACATCTGGGAACTCTACCGTTAGAGCTACAGACCCAAGGCACAAGTAATTGCGTTCTGCACCAAGCGCAGAACCGCAGATATTGCCTCAATTAGACCATTGCAACTTCAGTCAAAGTCGAGGCAAGTGGAGCCGTCGGGGATCGAACCCGACTGCTGCAACCGTCCGTTTGTTGGTTTCGGAGCAGCCGAACGCCAATCGCGGCCCCAAAAGTGGGATTTATGCAATTGTCAAGGTTCTAAAGGGTTTTTGTTTTGCCTTTTGAGGAGGCTTTTTTTCTATACTACAAATGTAGTATGCGTTTTACATGATGTCAAGGGGGTACTACAAATTTCATAATGAATGACTTGACTCTACTGCGTTAACGAGAGAGTTTCTGCACCTTGCCCTGTAGAGGTTCCTTTTTGATGAACCACTCGTGCAGGCTGGCAAGCCTTAATGCAACTTTTTGTAACAAAGCTTGTTTGAACGGAAATGCTCGCTAACGAGATAGACGAGTTGTAGGTTAGCGTATTAAAAATGAAAAGAATACACTAGATTCCCGATCGCTAATTCTATGGTGAGACGCGAGTCATTCAAAATCTAAAATCAAAAATTTATATGCGCTTAATCCATACTGCTGATTGGCATTTAGGAAAACGACTTAAAGGTGAAGACCGCACGCCAGAAATTGCAGCGGCGCTCGATGAAATACTCAAGCAAGCAAAAGCACGACAAGTGGATGCTGTTTTAGTAGCAGGTGATATTTATGATGTTCCAAATCCACCTGCTGAAGCCGAACAAGTTGCCTATAATTTCTTCTGTAAACTGAAAGAGGCAAAAATTCCTGCAGTTGCGATCGCGGGAAATCACGACTCTGCTTTTCGTTTTGATGGGATCGCAAAACTTCTCTCATTTGTGGGAGTCCAAGCGTTAGGGAGACCGCAACCGCCAAACAAAGGGGGTGTGATTCACGTTGACACTCCTAGTGGAAAGTTGTGCGTTGCAGCGATGCCATTTGCCTCGGAACGTAGATTATTGAAATATGAAGATTTGTGGGATAAAGATGATTTAGAACAACGCCAGCATTACCGCTTTCAGGTACAAAAACTTTTAGGTAAACTAGCAACTCAGTTCCGAGATGATAGCGTTAACGTTATCATGGCACACATGACCATTGAAGGGTCTTTACGAGCTTACTCAGAAGTCGATTACTATACGCGAGATACATATCTTATCTCCGGGCAAACTTTACCACCGACAGCCCAGTATATTGCCCTCGGTCACATTCACAAACCCCAAAAGATTTCTCACGCCGCACCGACTTGTTACGCAGGGTCTTTAGTTCAGATTGATTTTGGTGAAGCAGGGGAAGAAAAAGGATTTTATCTCGTTGAAGTAGAACCGGGACGCCCTGCAAAACCAGAATTTATTCCTGTTCCTTGCCAAAAGCCTTTAAAAGTTGTTCGATGTCATGAAAACGATTTAGAAGACACTTTAGAAGCTAATCGGACGCATCCAGGATTTTTAAAGTTGGTGGTTGAACTAACAGCGCCTAAAACGGGTTTAGCTGAGATGGTGCGTAAAGTTTGTCCCCAGACATTGATTGTCGAACCTCATTACTTAAAAACCGAGCAAGAAATTGCGACTGAGTACCGGGAAGACAATCAATTTGATGCTGTGGAAGAGTTTCGCCGCTACTACTTGCAGCGTCATGAAAACACGGTACCGCCATCGATATTAGAAGCATTTGAAAAACTATATCAGGAGATGAGTGATGCGAGCGCTTGAATTATCCCTTGAAGGTTTTACCAGTTTTCGCTCTCGCGAAACTCTCGATTTTTCCGAACTCGATCTGTTTGCCATCACGGGACCCACAGGCGCAGGCAAAACTTCTCTTCTGGATGCTATCACTTTTGCACTTTACGGTCATGTTGCTCGATTTGGAAAGGATGCGACTGCTAAAGAACTGGTGAGTCTTGGAAGCCAAAATCTGAAAGTCAGTTTTCGCTTCTCAGTCCGTGGAGTGGAGTATCGCGTCACTCGGACTTGGCGGGATCGTCCTAAAACTGCTGAGAGTAAAGTTCTGTTGGAATGGCTGCAAAATGACACCTGGGAAAAATTGGAGACAAAGAATGTCACCAAGCGAATCGAGCAAGTGTTGGCGATGGATTATGAAACTTTTACTCGTGTCATTTTATTGCCTCAAGGTAAGTTTGATGAATTTATTAAAGGAAGTAAAGTTAAACGTCGGGAAATATTGCGGGATTTAGCTGGCTTTCAGATTTTTGAAAGAATGCGCCAACAAGCTCAAGGACAAGCTGATGGTTTGAAAAAGGAATATCAAATTCTCGAGCGTCAGTTGGAGGAGTTAGAGTTACCCTCAACAGAGTTATTTGCAGAAAAACAACAGCAGTGCAAAACTCTCGAACAGGGGATAGTTGGGTTGAACGAAGCAGTCTTTAAAGCACAAAAAGCGCTGGATAAAGAAGAAAGTTTGTTAAAGCAAATAGAGCGGTTAAACGAGATGCGATCGCAGTTAGAGCAACTGATTTCTCAATCTGGAAAAATTGAAGAATATAAACTACGGCTGCAACAATCTCAAGCTGCTGACCAAATTAAGGACACTTATGCTTTGGTGAAAGCTGCTAGAGAGAGATTCACAAAAGCACAGGCTGAGGTTGTTTCTACACAAAAAAATCTCACTCAAGCCACGCAGGAATTAGAGCAAAATAAGACAAAACTTGATGAAGTTACAGAATACCAAAAACAGGTAGAAGCTCAGTTCAAGGTGAGAGAGGAAGCTTTAACCTCAGCGCGAAATTATGAAGAACAAAAACAGCAGTATCAAACGGAATTAACACGCAGCCGTCAAACACTCTCCCAAAGACAGAATAATTTAGCTTTAGCCAAGCAGGAATTAAGTAATGCTGAGAAGAAACTGCAAGCGGCTAGCCAGCAAGTTGAAGATGCGGAAAAGGAACTGACTCAATATTCTCCAGGTGGTACTCGGTTAGATCAACTTCAGGAGGTGTCACAACGGCTTGGTTCTTATAAGTTATTACAGGAACAGACTGATAATTTTCGTCAAAAATTAGAGCAAACAATTTTAGAACGGCAAAACTTAGAGAAAAAAGCTCGGGAAAATCGGGGAAAATTAGAAAAAGCAAAATTAGTTTTACAAGAAAAGCAAAAAGTTTTACAAGAAGCTGAAGCAGCGAATCAGATCGCATTACAAAGTAACCATGCTGCTGCTTTACGTCAGACATTACATGATGGAGATAACTGTCCTGTTTGTAATGGAACATATGTAACAGCAAGCCTACTAAGTTTACCAGAGATTGAGCAAGTTGATACAACAGAATTGTTATCTCAGAAAGAGGAAGCAGAAAAAGAGTATAAGGCAATAGAGAAATCTGTTGCTATAGCCGAAACAAATTTAGAAAATGCCAAGCAAAAAGAAGTAGAAGCTCAAGAGGAATTAGCTAATTCTGAGAAGCGATTAACCAAGTTAAAACAGGAAATTAGCTCTGTACTGGAAACAGATGGTTGGGAAATCAACGCACTGAATAAAGAATTTAAAGCATTGCAAGAAAGCGATCGCTTATATCATCAAACTTTATCCAAACAAAAAGATGCAGCAGCACGGGTGCGCGAAACTCAACAAGCATTAGAAGCCACTCGCAAGACTCATACAACAGCTGTAACAGAATGCGATCGGGCTCAACAGGAAGCCCAACGTTGGGAAAATCAATTGCAGGAAGTGGAAACAAAATTGCATGAGATTTCTGGGGGTAAATCCCATGCACAGCTGCAAACAGAATTAGAAAAAGACAAGCAGAAATTGGAAAAACAACTGAAACAGGTGACTGAGGCTTATCAAGTTGCAGAGAAAAAAGTGATTCGGTATGAAACTGAAGACAAAAAAGCTCGCGATGATGCAGATACAGCACGTCGTCAAGAACAACAGCTCGAATCCACTTGGCAAGTTGCACTTGTTTCTGAAGGGTTTACTGAGGAAAGTTTTCTAACGGCGCGGGCTGATTCCAAACAGCAAACTTTTTGGAAAGGAGAGATTTTAGATTACGATACAGGGAAAGTGGAAATAGAAACACGAGTTGAAGAAGCCAAATCACAGGTAGGCGATCGCACCACAACCCCAGAGACCATCCAATCTTTGCGAGATGCCAAGAGTGCAGCTGATGGAGAACTCAAACAAGCACAAAATCAACTGGCTCAATTAATGGCTTGGATACAAGATGCTCGATCGAAGCAGAAGCAAGCTGAAAAACGCCAAGAGGAATTGTCTTTAGTAAGGACACAAGCAGATACTTATACCAATCTCGCTCGCAGCCTCAAAACGGATGAATTTCAAGCTTTTGCTTTGGAACACTTAGAAAGAGAGTTGGTAACTCGTGCAACCCATGTTTTGCAAGAACTCACAGATTCTCGCTATGCGCTGAGAATTCAAGATGGAGATTACTCGGTTGAGGATAATTGGAATGGTGGTGACTTGAGACGAGTACAAACTCTTTCAGGTGGCGAAACATTTGCTGCATCTCTTTCTATGGCACTTGCTTTGTCGGAAAAATTATCTATGGGTGCAGAGTTAGGGAGTCTGTTTTTAGATGAAGGATTTGGAACATTGGATGCAGATACGCTAGAAACTGTCTACCAAATTTTACAATCTTTACGACAGCAGGACCGATTGATTGGGGTCATTACTCATGTTAAGGCATTGGGAGAGCGATTGCCACAAGTGAAGGTTTATAAGCGTCCGGAGGGCTCAAAGATAGAAGTTGAGATATTTTAATAGAAATACAATCTCTGCTTTTCTCTTTGTGTTCTCTGCCTTTGGCATGCATAAATAAATAGACATCTCCAAAAAACGGTGTAAAGACGCGCTGAATGAAAGCGTCTCTACCAAAAAACTTGAAGTCACAATATGCTACGATCGGCTGAACTGAAAGGAAAAATTGACTGTTTTCCCAGTTCAGCTAAGCCAAACAAGCCACTTGCGTAACCGTACTAGAAAAGGCTATGTCCCCAGATACCACAACCAAAGCGGAGACAAAATGGCCACAGGTTGAGCCATATGAAGTGCCAACACCACCGACAAATTTGATATTTGATGATGGAGAACCATTGGAAAGTAATCGCCACAGGATTGCCATAAATGTTTTGATTGAATCAGCGCAAGCGGCTCTCAGTGGACGAGAGGATTTTTTTGTAGGTGGCAATATGTTCGTCTACTACAGCAGCTTGCAGGTATTGAATCGCGATTTTCGCGGACCGGATGTTTTTGTGGTGCTGGATGTAGATGGGAAGCGCGATCGCCAAGGCTGGGTAGTATGGGAAGAAGAGGGGCGCTATCCCGATGTAATTATTGAGTTACTATCACCCAGCACAGCACGCGTAGACCGCGAGGAAAAGAAGCACTTGTATGAGCGAACATTCCACACAGCGGGTTACTTCATCTTCGATCCGTTCGATCCTCAATCTCTGGAAGGTTGGCAATTGGACAACAAGCAACGCTATCAACCGCTAGAGGCTAATGAGTTGGGTTGGCTGTGGTGCGAAACTTTACAGCTATGGTTGGGGACATGGGAAGGACAGATTCGTCGCGAACCCGCGCAAGGTACGTGTCACTGGTTGCGGTTGTTTGACCAACAAAAGAATTTAATCTTGTTACCAGAAGAAATAGCCGAACAAGAGCAGCAACGAGTAGCACAAGAGCAGCAACGAGCCGAGCAAGAGCAGCAACGAGCCGAACAAGAGCGACAGCGAGCCGAGCAAGAGCAGCAACGAGCTGAACAAGAGCGACAGCGAGCCGAACGGCTAGCAGCACGATTGCGGGAGCTAGGAGAAGATCCAGATGCTATCTAGATTCTTACTGAATCAGAGTGAAGACTGCTAATGGCTAATAGCTACTCCCTTTCCGCCGGAAGATTACCTATTTAAATGAACCGCAAAGACCAGCCAGTGCGTTGCGGGGGTTCCCCCCGTTGTTCGCGCAGCGTCTCCGTAGGAGATAGCATCTGGCGTCGCAAAGAGCAAGGGAGTAAGAGGAAAAGCAGATCTGCAATTTTAGAGCACCGAAGGGAGTAATGGTCAACAAGCCATTAGCTATTAGCCATTAGCCATTAGCCATTAGCAATCATTCCCACGCTTGTAATTGCTGGCTGGCATTGCGAAGTAAAGCATTCAGTTGTTCGCGACGAGTTTCAAAATTAGCAGCAATGGTTAGGAGTGCAATACCCACAAGCAAGCCGACAACCCATTTAAAAAATGAATATTGCAAACTCAACAGCACCAGTTGATAGAAACTCGTGATGAAAAAAGCAGTCACCCCAATATAAAGAAAAGCTCTGATTCGCAATCCCAATCCTGCAAAGATAGCAATGAGACTGAAAATTCCAGGGATGAATGGCTCATTCCGCGCAAAAATAACCGCCCAACCACAAATGATACCGCAACCTAGAAGCCGCAGAAGATGACGGTTGGCTTTCTTGCTTGGTAATTTCAAATCGGGGTTAAATTGAGCAATGTACAGCAGCGATAAAGCAATTGGTGTCACGTACCACAAACCCCCTGTAAAATTGAGAGCTATAAACCAACGGAACAATGCCCAATTTGCCAAAGCTAGGCTGATATATATCGAGCGGAATTTATTATCAATTTTGGCAACAATGGCATAAAAACCTGCAGCAACGAGCAAGCTGATTGGGAAAACTTCTACTTTGGTTTGCCATAAAAATATTAGCGGTAGCAAGTATGCCGCTCTGCGCCAAGGTGTTCGATCCCACCCCCAAGTTTCCCAAGGCAAAATGTAGAGAAAGTAAGCAACAATTGATGCGATCGCACCTTCCCATGGCAGCAACTGTTTCTCTAGCAATTCTAGTATTGGAGTGTCTGGTGCAAAAACCCTCAAACAAGCGATTTGGAGCAACCCAACATAAACCCAAATGGAAGATAAAGGGATTGCTTTCTCTGGAGTCTTTTCCGAGTGAGTTCTACCTTGAAAAATGGCATAACGAATTAAAAATAATCCCGTTCCCAAACCGAGGGTTTTTGCTTCTACAGGGCTAAAACAAGCAGCAACTAACAAACTACTGCTGACAACCCAGTGAATGTGAGCAACTATGTTGAGTTCTTGAGTTGTTAAACGCAAGTAATTCAACAGCCAAGGTGAAAGAACGCGATAGGCATACATAATACCAGTTCCCAGAACAGACATGGCAATAAAACCATCACCATATGCTCCGGACGATGCTTGTAAGAGTTGGTACAACAAAAGTTCGTATGCGGAAACCGAAACGCCAATCAGCCCCAAGTAAACCAATGGTTTGTATTTTTGGTGGCGTCTCCCCACACCAATAGCAATCAAAGCCACAGCAAAGGATGATAAACCCGTCCAGTTGGTCAAGGTTTGGGAGCGTAACAAAACCCCAAAAATCCCGTACACTAAGGGCAAAATATGCCAGCGGTTGGGTAGTTTTGCTAATTGGTGTCGCCTTTGCCACCACTCCCCTAAAAGTTGAGTCATCAAGCCTAAGGCTACATTGGCGATCGCAATCTGGATAAGAGAATGTTCGCCAAAACCAAGTAACCCAGCAATGAGTAATTCCAAACACCAACCAATGCCATAAAATCCCCAATCATTGGGTTGCCGCCAGCTACGATATACAATTGCTGATAACACGATCGCACTGGAAATTAAATACAACAATCCCGGCTCAACAAGGTTTTGGTAGACTAGCAGGGAGTGAGCACTGAGTAAGAATAACTCAGCACCGCACAGCGCGATCGCCCACCCATCAAATGCGATCGCGTAAATTTGTCGCAAAGTTGAAGAAGCCACGGGGCTTTCTTTATTCTCAGTGTCAACGCGTTTTTGTGTGTTTTTCTTATCAAAGAATGACCGCAATATCCACAAGATAGCAATCATCGCTGCCCCTACCAAAAACCCGCCTGGGACTGATAGTCTTGGGAAACCAGGTACTCCTTGCCATAACAAGGCTGCGATCGCACCCAACCCATAACCTACAGTCATGACTGCCCATGATTTTTGCCGCAAGTAATACGTGTTGACAAACATCAAAGTCGTGGCGACAGCCAAACCAATTAACCGACCTCCAGTTAAAGGCAAAGTCAGTAACTGAACAAGCCCTAAACTACCAATACTCAACCAAATGTTAGAGATGGAACGCCATGCAACGCGGGTTTTTGTTTTATACCCCCAACTTGCAAGACCCGTTAGTGTCATTGGAGTTGCCAGCCAAAGAAGACCCCACGTTTCACTGCCATTACCAGAACCAATCCAGGCGGGATTTGCATTTCCCCACAGTAGAACGTAGCTGAGCACCGCTAAAGCGATACCCATATGCCAAGCACTGCGTTGCCAGATTTCATACCCCGGACTCAACAACCACTCTGCGATCGCAATAACTAACAAAAGACTTGCCCAAGCTTCGTGAGTTAAAGTTGGCAATAGGCGATCGACAACCGAGCAAATTGTCAGCACAAGAGATATCTGAGTCATGTATACCAAATAATCTCTTGTGCGAGGGTGTTTTTGACTGACTCTCCATAAAGTTATTGTGGATAAAACTAAATTGACAGAACGCAATGTTGGATTTGCCAACCCGATCGCAGTCAGTAGAAGCCCAAATAGCAATGCCAGCAGTTCTGCAAAATGAGCCAATTTCGCCTTCTGGACGCGGTAAAACCTACGCGCCAACACCAACATAAAAATGACGTAGGGAAATAGCGCCACACTCAATAATTCCCAAGGTGCATTCAGGGAACCTACGAGTTGAGTTGCTTGAGTGACAAGACTTTGCTGGAAATTGTCCGGTACTAACCGCCAAAAGAGCCAAATTGTCTCCAGCCCAATAACAAAAATTGCTCCCACATCTGCTCTGACACCACCGTGTTGCAAGCGACGGTTGAAAAACCACAAACCCAAGCAACTCACGGCTGTCGCTTGCCAGGGAAATGGTGAACCCACTGATACCAACCATCCCAGCAATAATAAGATACCGCCAAGGGGTTCCCAAGCGAGATGAGAGGGCGGGGATGGGAAATCCCCTTTGGGTTTGGGGGTTGGGGGGGATGACAACCAAGTCACCAACCAACCGCAAATGCCAAGCGCCAATCCTAGTTGCTGAATATCGACTTTGGCAATGAATATTGCTCTTCCCAAGAGTACGATTAAGGCATAAATAATAACGATTGTATATAAATTGATACTGGCTTCTTTTGCTTGGGTAGGCGGAGAACTATCACTTTTTTGTTGAACGGGAGGCGAATTTTTTTCAGTATTATCCTGAGAGGAGGGATTGACCGGACTTGAGGAATTCTTCTGGTAATGAGCGCGATAAATACTAGCGATCGCCGTTCCTATAGTTGCAAAATATACTGCAATAAGAGGCAGTCCCAGTAATTGCCAACCCCAATGCAAGTACGATAGCCCTAAGATATTTAATAAAATTGATTTTGAAATTTTCTTTTTAGTTGCAAAGACTTGATTGTGCGTGGATAAGGCGGTGATAGCTGTCAGAACAGTCGAAGCTATAGCAATAACAATCCAATTCAGGGGATTTCGCCACAGTTGAAAACTATCTATTGCCCAGAAGTTTACTGGTACCAACAAAAGAGTCACAATCAGCAACGCTCGAGTTGTCAGGCTTAAATTAGATTGTTTGCCAGTCCAAAAACTAACTCCCCAAAAACTTAGGGTATAGGCAAGCAAAACTCCATATTGCCCCGAGGCGGGAAACTTATCCCATTGGCTAGCAGCAAGTACCCCAGAAGACAACACAACTAAGAACATCCCTAAAAACAGCAGCCAACGGACGCTTAATTCTTCTCCGAGCGACTGTAGCATTTGGGCAAGAATGTTGGGTTTTTGAGGTATGGGTCGTTTTGCTGGCGGTGGAGGTGTTACGCGTAACTTCTCTATATTGTTATAGGCGACTGGTTTTTGTGGTTTCGGTAATGTCTGAGGTTGCAATACCACGCGACATACCAAGTGTTCCTGACAAATCTGCCGAACTTGAGCATCAGATATCAAACCCATGTCCAGCCATAAATCGAGCCCTTGCAGTAATTCTGGATGAGTCGATGGCAGTCGAAGTTCTATTTTAAGCGGAGGATCGAGGTTTGGTGACATAAGCAGCACGCTAATGGCGCGACACTTACATCATCTTTGTGATTTAGGTAAATGTGCCACTATTTTGTGCCAGTTAATTCACTGAAAGATGTAAATTTTTGTAATACGGCTTGAGCTATTAAGCTTCGCTTATCGCGAAGCGCAAGCTGAAAGAGTGCTTATCAACACTCTTGGTGCTCTACCCATGTTGATAAATTTTTACTATCAATGGCGTTTTTGTAGTAATCTTTCAAAAACTAACGCGCTTAGCTGAAACGTTAGAGATAGCACTAAACGTTTCTCAATACTTAATAGAAATTAGTTTTTCAAAATCCCGATCGTCAAAACTTTGCTGTTTTTTGGAATACTTACCACAGACATCATAGTATACTTTATTTCTTTGTATCTTGAATAAATACCCTTCTATTTCGTCTGGTAACTGTTTAAGTTTAAACACTATTTTATTAGTTGTATATCTAGCATACTTATTAACAAGATAAGCAAAGCTTTCAAAATTCCCATTTTGAGCTTTTTCAAATTCTAATAAATTAGAATCAGTCACATTACTTTTTTTTTGAATCAATTCTTCTACATCTCTAATATTTTTGAGGTGATTAATTTTAAAATTACTATCTTCTCCAGTAAATGCTATAGTTTCATGGTAATTATATAAGATTCCAAGATCGCAACCAGTTTTTGTTAAATATCTTTGTATCTGATCGTAATGATTTAGCAAATTCGCATCTTCTCGTTTTACTTCCACAATGAGCAGAGGATTCTGATGAGGCTTAAAGCTATCATTGATTTGTTTTCTATATATTTCTATATCATGATTGTTGGATTCGACTTTAATACTAATATTCAAGGGAAATAATCCAGTTTCTTTAATTAAAAAAATCAGAAATATTTGCCTGACTAACTCTTCTGGTCTTCCATTAATAGGTATTTCTATTTCTCTAATTAAACATTTTGTATATTTTTTATGATTTTTTGTATATATATCAAGCTTTCGATAAATTTCTTCATTTATACAATACATAAAAATTTTAGAATTATCTAATGGTGAGGGAGTGTTTAAAGGACACAACTAAATATATTGTGCCCCGAGCTATGTATTAACTGTGGAATTGATAACTTTTCTATTTTTGTCCAAAGAAGCCTAGTATTTTAACAACTAATTTTTCCCAATGTTCTTCAGCTTTACTCTGGAAAAATTTATTCAAGTTTGTTTCTAATTCCAGTTCTCGCTTAAATGTCTGGCATACATTACCCGCAAAACTTTCTCCCTTATTCCTTTGCTTACCTTTCTCTGCAATTAGAGCATTCCAAAACTCGGATTTTCCGCTTTGAGGTGATAGTTTTATCTTGATTTCTTCTTCAATTTGTGTACCTACTTCGTATACAAAATTGTCATATAATACGTAAAATTCTTTAACTAATTCAGGAATTAATGTTTTTAAAGATTCATTTGTAAAAATTAGATCGCCTAAAATATTTTCTAACTCTTGCTTGACTTCTTTAGTAAATTTCTTCAACATTTCATCTTCATCTATTCCCTCTGCAACCACCTTTGCATCAAAATAAATATCTATGTCCCTTGGCTCATAATAACCAAAATTTCTATGGATAGCGTGTTTAGTGTTCCATGCTTTATAAGTATTACAATAGTATTCAAGGTATTTATCAATAAAATCTTCATAAACAAAACTAGGAACTCTTTTACCCAAGCGTCGTAAATTTTCTATCTTTTGAATTGCATTTTCAAGTGCTTTGATTTCTACTCCTGTCAAAGCATCACCGCTTTTAATTTTTGCAAAGCTTTCTTTAATATTCTTGATTTCGTTCAATAAAAGATTTCGTCTACGTTGTACTATATCTCCTATAGCTTTGATAAATTCATTTTTCTCTGCTTGTACATCTTCTTCATCGTAAATTTCATTTATCTTGACTATGTCATCACGATAGTATCTCAAGGAGTCATAAAACAAGACATTTTCTGGAAAGAAATCTAAATTCAAATTTCCGAATGCAGCTAGAATTTCTTCCTTTTTGATTTGAACTCCTAAATCCCAACTACCGTCGCTTCCAGTTGTTTTTTCAGGTTCATTTCTACGAGGTAATGCCACAGTTACAAATCTATGATGAAATTCTTTAGATTTAGATGTAAGGTGATAGCCCATTAATTTAGTAATATTAGCTTCAGGAGCAGCACTGAAGGGAGTTACAAAAAGACAAATGGTATCCTGACTCTCAATATATTTCTGTAAGTCTTTACGAATGGGGTTCTCGTCAAGTCCTTTGGTATCAACAACTGAATCGAACTGAGACAAGTTTGAGCCAGATAAAACATCATAGCTCACATAAAGATATATTTTTCTCGGTATAGCAAATTCCTTTAATAGAACATTATTGATATCAGAAAAGCTATTTCTTATCCATTCTTTCTCATTACCTTGGTTGTCAAATTCAAGTTGAATCTTAGTTCTGAGTTCAAGATTTGCATTATTTAACGCAACTTTTTTCAGTTCTTCTAGCCCTAATTTTTCAAATATTTCCTTTGCAACATCGTTTCTTATGATACTTTTTTTATCACTTTCAAAAACAGTGTTACTATTAATTCTAAGTTCTGTAATGTTCCTAATAGCTCTTTCAATCTCTTGAGAAATAATTATTTTCTGCTCTAAGTAGGGATGATCTTTATTTGCAATAGAATCGCAGAATTCAAAGATAAGGTTTTCCATCTCATCAACTGTATAGGGCTCTATCTCTATGTAAGTTTTTTCGGATGCCTTAAGAATAACCTCACATAGAGTAGTTCTCCCCGAACCTGTTGATAGTAATTCTTTAGTTTCGATTACATCTTTAGTTTTACTACCAATATTTTTAGAAACTTTAAAGTCACCAATTAAGTTAAATAGATGACAGATAGCTGTCGTTTTTCCTTGTCCAATAGTACCGATAAAAGCAATTTTATATTTATCTATATTAAGATTTTTTTCAATTTCTTCTAACCGTTCTAACTTTGATTCTAGATTATTAATACAAATATGTTTAATTATATTAATTTCTGAATCATCTGATATTCTGCTAATTTCACGTCTCAAGCTTTGCTGCAATGATGTAATTTCTTCTTGCCACTGTATCGTTAACATACTGTCTACCCTGTTTAGAGACTAATTGCTTGATATTTAATATACCCACTATGGTATGAATATCTAACAAAGTGCCTAGAAACCAGCTAATAAGCAATCACTTATCACCAAGGCACCCATTAATCAGGGGCTGCCCGTCATGACCACGCAACAAAAATTTACAGCAGCGCTACCCAGTCTTCGTACCAGGTACACTCCCAATACTGCTTGGTTAAGAGAAAATAAGGGGGGGCTCTTTAAGGATTAGATATTCTAAACTGAACCGTATCGACTTATAAGCAACAAGATCCCCAACGTCTTGGAGAGTCGGGGATCTGAGTCTTTCAATTTTTACCTTCCCAGATACCGACTTGCCATTTGCATAGCATCCATGATGTCAACATCGCCATCTCCGTCAGAGTCAAGGAAAGAATTGAGCACGGAATTTCCTCCTGCTTGGGGATTTTGGGCATTCGATCCCGATCGCAACAGATTTAGCACTAAGGGAACCAAAACTGGTAATAGTTGTTGAACCATACCAGCATTTAAGCCCGTGCGCTGAGCAACAACATCACTGACTTGTTGCTGTACAAAAGGAGGAAATAACGAATCAACAGCTTGAGGGTTGGGGGAAGTACCGCTGTATTGGTTTACAACCTCTTGTGCTGCTTCATTACCTTCCGTATTTCGCTTTTCTTGCAATGCAGAACGCACGTAGTTGCCTACAATACCCAAAGCTGACTGCATTGTTGAGGAGTCTGTACCAGTATTGCCACTGAGTTGCTGTACTGTGTTAAGAATATCACCCAATTGTCCGGTATTACCTTGTTGGTTGGGATTGTCAATTGCATTGATAATCTGGTCAAAAAGCCCCATAGGATCGTTTCTCCTTTGTTATGCGACCACCAAAACAAAATTGTGACATGCAAGTTGTCTTTCACATCTATAGGCATTCTAAAGGAATTGTAAATATACGGTGGTTACTTGTTATTGGTCATTTGTCATTGGTATTGCCATATAACCTGCGATCGGCTAGTAACTGCTTGAGCAGAAGGATAATACTTATAATGCAATACGGTTCAGTTAAAACTTGATCCCCCCTAGCCCCCCTTGAAAAGGCTACGGTGTACACAGATCTCTGGTACAAAGCCAAAATCATCGTAGATCCCCCTAAATCCCCCTTGAAAAGGGGGACTTTAAGAGTATTTTCCCCCCTTTTTAAGGGGGGTAGGGGGGATCAAAAGCCTGCGGCACAAGTTTAGAAGACTTGTGTGTACACCGTAGCTTGAAAAGGGGGGAATAAAGTTCCTCTTTCGATTGGGGAAGTGGGGCTCTTCAAGGATTAGATATTGTTAACTGAACCGTATTGATCTATATTGTGTCGATTTGAGGGTTTAGAAAACAGAGCAAGATGCATTGAGAGAAGTAGAATTGTAAAGTACCGTCCCAGGTGCTCCTGCGACTAAAACAATATCGCCATTGCGATCTATTACCCAATTAGAGGCTTCCACAATTTGAGTTGATAAATGTGTTGTGGCAGTGCCGCTTGCTTCTAAACTGGTCCTATTTACGGCTTCAGTCGTTCCCACATAAGATAGAGGTATCACCCATTGAGCAAGTACGGAGTCTTCCGTTAATGGTTCTATAGGAGAAGGTGGTAATCCTCCACGTCCGGTAGCAGTAAATGAATTCTTTCTTTGTCTCCCTCCTCGATTGCAACCAGTCGAAACTCGCTGTGTGGCATCTACTAAATTGACTGGCAGTTCAACTAAATTACCACTAGGGTCGATGTCAGGTGTGTTGATTTGCACCGTCCCGTTGATTCCAAACTGGGAACTAACGTTAATATCACTTAACTGAGTGAGAGAAGGGCGGTACTGTAACCCATAAATACCATTCGTGATGATATTTATGTTTCCTCCACGACCTTCAAAGGCATTAGCACTAATGTCACTGTTTTCTTCTGCAACAGCAACGATAAAGCCGTTGTTTGCATTAATTGTAATATTGCCACCATTGCCTTTACCTTGGTTAATACCTGCAGTTGCAGAAACCGTACCGCCGCGACGCAGTAGCAGCAAATCGGTGTTGAGCGTAATGTTTCCACCATCAGCCGTAAAAGACTCTGCGTTAATCTCACCCCTGTCTTTTACGCTAATGCGGGGTGAGTTTACGGTTAGATTTCCCGCCTGTCCCTGACCCCGACTGCGAACGGACAGAGAACTTAGGCGCTCATTTGTGTTGGAAATTCCTGTCACTTCTACAGCATCTTTAACATTAATGACCAGATTACCACTACTTCCGGTACTTGTCTGTGATGTCTCTGCTGCCAGAGAACCACCGTCACGAACAATTAAGCGTCTGGCGTTCAAATTTACATTACCTGCATCACCAGAACTATTTGTAGATGTTGCGATCGCACTACTCAAGATATCGTTAAAAGAGGTGCCAACAACTTCTACTATATTGGAGGCATCAATAGTTAAAGAACCCCCCTTACCTGCACCAAATGTAGCAGTTAATACTTGTGCCCCATCTAAAAGAAGCAAGGACTCAGTTTTCAGTATCAAATCTCCAGCATCCCCTGTTGAGTTTGGTATTGTAGAAGCATACAAGCCACTACCAAACTTACCATCAGTGCTTGTCCCAATTAGTTGCACGTTTTTAGCATCAATAGTTAAAGAACCCCCCTTACCCGCACCAAATGTACCAGTACTTACTTGTGCTCCATCTTTAGCAAGCAAGGAGTCAGTTTTTATGGTCAAAGAACCTGCATCCCCTGTTGAGTTTCGCTGTGAAGTGGCAGATATATCACCATCAATCAATTGTATGTTTTGAGCATCAATAGTTAAAGAACCTCCCTTACCTGCACCAAATGTACTAGCACTCACTTCTGCCCCATTGTTGATGAGCAATGAATCAGTTTTTATGGTCAAAGAACCTGCATCCCCTGTTGATACAGAGGAGGTTAACAAGCCACTAGCGAATCGACGATTACTGCTTGTACCAATTAGTTGCACGTCTTTAGCATCAATAGTTAAAGAACCCCCCTTACCCGCACCAAATGTACCAGTAAATATGACTGCCCCATCTTTGACAAGTAAGGAATCAGTTTTTATGGTCAAAGAACCTGCATCTCCTGTTGAGGATGAGGCAGTAGTTAAACTACTGAGAAATTGAGGATTTCCGCTTCTACCACTCAACTGCACATCTTGAGCATCAATAATTAAAAAACCACCCTTACCTGCACCTAATGTACCAGTACTGATTTGTGCCCCATCTTTGACAAGTAAGGAATCAGTTTTTATGGTCAAAGAACCTGCATCCCCTGTTGAGTTTAGTTCTGAGGAAGCAAATAAGCCACTACTTATACCAATTAGTTGTATGTTTTGAGCATCAATAGTTAAAGAACCCCCCTTACCCGCACCAAATGTAGCAGCACTCACTACTGCCACATCTTTAACAAGCAAGGAATCAGTTTTTATGGTCAAAGAACCTGCATTCCCTGTTGAATTTTGTTCTGAGAAACTAAATAAGCCGCTACCTCTACCTGTTGTGCCGCCTGTACCAATAATTTGTATGTCTTGAGCATTAACAATCAACGATCCCCCCTTGCCTATACCAAATGTACCAGCACCTATTTGTGACCCACCCTGAACCAGCAAGTTGCTAGTCCTAATATTGACATTACCTCCGTGTCCTTTTGCTTCTGGTTGTACAGCATTAATAATCGAACTAATATTGTTAAGATTGATAGCGACAGTTGCATGAATATCGATATTTCCTGACTGACTGCTATCAGAACCTATGCCTCTCGCTATGCCTGCGTATAAGCCACTTCTGCTTCTCATTTCTAAATTCCGAGCATTTATCGCGATACTTCCACCATCGCCTGCGATCGCATCCACTACAGATCCATTGCTCAGGAAAACATCACTTCTTTCTACACCATTGGGAAAATTCAAACTTAGATTCTGACCATCGACCTTCAATTCCACTGTCCCTACACCTGCCAAGCCACCTAGCTCCACTCGCCCGCCAAAAGCATATAAACTGCCACCATCCATTTGGATCTCACCGCCTACCAACAACAAACTCTTGCCATCTGGGACTCGCAAACCCCGAGCAATAAAACTAGAAGATGGATCTAATTCGGAAGGTGCAACGGAGTTATTGACGATCGCACCCGCGCTTATCTGGTTAAAGAGCAATGCATCGGGGTTGATAGTTAACACAGGTGGAACTTCGGGCTTGGTAGCGCTGAAGTTTCCTATTCCTCCAAAGCGAACTGCGTTTGCTGTTGTCGCTACAAACGAACCACCAATATCCAACCGAGCATTGGAACCGAACACAATTCCATTGGGGTTAAGTAAGAAGAGATTGGCACTGCCTTCGGTTCCCAAAGTCCCAAAAATATTCGATACTTGTCCGCCCGTAACTCTCGTGAGGATATTCTCCACCCCGCTAGGGTTCGCAAAGTACACTCTTTGATCATCATTAATATTGAATTGACTGAAGCTGTGAAAGAGATTGCCTCCCCGCCTAGCACCACCTTCAATACGATCGCCGTTCACTCCATTAATGATAATATTAGATTTAACGACTGAACTTTCCGCTCCTAAGGTATTATCTGGAGTCATTTGAGCGCGGATGGGTGTGCTCACCATTACTATAGCACTACAAAATAGTAACAACTGAAGCCAGTTTTGTCTTCTTAAATTGAGATGGTTAAGATCTTCTAAGTAGTTATTTTGGAGATGCATGGATATTAGTTGAACTGGGAGGATGTATTGAAATGTATTTCTCCTTACATTTAACTTACGCAAAATTTCGTGCCATGTCTAGCGAAAACTGACTGGCAATTGAAATCTTTAAATTTAATTTGTATTCTGCGCTATCTGTCACATACAAAAAGAAGCTAAAATAGACATTAAATTCTACGTAATAGTTATTGGGAATTCATTGGGAGAAAGACTGTAAACTCAGTCCCTTTATCTAACTCCGACTTGCAAGTGATTTTCCCACTATGTTTTTCCACCACAATCTGATAAGTAATAGCTAAACCCAAACCAGTGCCAATCCCTCGAGGTTTTGTCGTAAAAAATGTTTCAAATATTTTGCTCTGATTTTCTAACGAAATACCCGAACCGTTATCTCCAATCCTTACAACAACCATGTCTAAATCGCCAAGTTCGGTTGTAATCGTAATTTCGGGAATAACTTGAGAAGTGTCTGCATTTTTTTCTTCTAAAGCATCAACGGCATTAGATAATAAATTCATAAACACTTGATATAATAACCCAGGATAACCCGGAACATTGGGAATTTCTCCGTAGTTACGTACAATATTAATACCTTTTTTTAACCGATTTTGCAAAATTAAGAGCGTGCTGTTCAAACAAGCGTGTATATCTACAAATTGAATTTCTCCCTCATCCAATCGGGCAAAATCTTTTAAACTTCGAGCAATTTCACGGGTTCGATCGGCACCAAATTCTATAGAAGTCAATAGTTTTGGTAAATCTACTTCTAAAAAATCTAAATCTATCTCCTCAGCAAGTGCTTGGACGGAAACGGGGGGATTCGGTATTTCAGTTTTGTAAGTTTGTAACAAAGTGAGAATATCATGAGTGTAGTTTTTTGCATGGACAAGATTGCCAGAAATAAAATTAACAGGATTGATAATCTCATGAGCAACTCCTGCAAGCATTCTTCCCAAGCTACACATTTTTTCATTTTGAATCAGTCGAGCTTGGGTTTCCACATTTTGTTCTTCTAAAAGTTTCTTAACCTGTTGAATAAGTTGGTTGAGAGAGATTGCTAATTCCCCAACTTCATCTTCTGTAATGACAGGTACTTGTAAATCAAAATTGGCTTCTTTAGTGACTTGTTTGGCAACTGCTGTCACTGCTTTGATCGGGCGAGCAATAGTACGACTTGTGTAGAACGCAAATGCTGTAGCAAGTGCTGTAGATAACAGTATACTGCCAATAATAATTTGAACTTGCAGTGTCGCTACCTGATTTTGGGCAAGATCTGCTTGTTTTTGACGCTCCTGAATTGATAGAGTGAATAATTTTAATTCATGAGTAAATTTATTAAATTGAATTACATCTGGATGTTGATAAAATTGCCAGATGAGCGATCGCGCTTCCGATTCTTCTTGAGATTTGGCATTAGAATTCAGTTTTTGAAGTAGAAGTTGAACCTGTTGAAAATACTCCGTGAATGTCATCTCGTGCTTTTCTAGAAAACCCTGTAAATCCTTTTGAGAATGGGTTTTACTAAATTCTTGCAATCGCTCGATTAACTTTTTTGTTTCCGTTAGATGAATCAATAAATCAGAATTTTTTGCTTGCACAATCTGGGATTGTTTCAAAATAGGCACAATTTCTTGCTGGTGGCTTTGGATTTCTAATAAAGCGCCTTGCAGTTCACTTAACAATCCTCCTTCTTCATCTGCTACCATCATTTGAGCCCTAGCTTTTTGATAGTAGCGATTGCCGATTTCCAATCCTGCTATTGTCCCCAAAACAGCAATTCCCAACGCCAGACCATAACCCATCACAATTTTTTGTCGAATACTAAGTCGGTGGAATGTTCGTTTAACGAAGTTAGAAGAGCTTACCTGAGGTGTCAAAGTCATGCTGCACTCGATATTAATTTTTTTTAGCAACCAGTAGAGTAATAAAAACGAGGAACTAGTCCGTAAGGGCTATACGCTAAATTTTATACAAAATATTTGATAGTTTAGCAAATCACCATTCCTATATCTTGGTAAAAAATACGGAAACCATCCTCAAACTATTAAGATTGAAGCATTAGAATACGTATTCACAACCCTCAAACAGTATGCCTCTATCCCGTGCGATCGCGTTGATTGTTGGTCTGATCGTTATCCTGGGACTCAGCCTATGGTTGATTAATTCTCTTATTCAGCTTTACTGGCAATTATCTTGGAGTTCTCCCCTGCTGGGTAACTTACTGTCGATCTTAGTCGTTATTTGTATAGCAGCCTTAATTGGTGGATTTGTTTACTATATATTAGTGATTCAGGCAGGAGAGCAGCGTCAACGCCGCAAGCGCAGACAGCAAGCAAATATCCAAGTTCCAGACGCCAGACCCGAAGCAGCTTCTTCCACTTTACAAGCTGTGCGACAGCAGTTGGAGCAAGTTCAAGATGAAGTCACCCGTCAAGCTTTACTTAGCAAATCGCGAGAAATTGAAGCGAATCTTGCTCGTGGTGAGATTCAAGTGGTGGTATTTGGTACGGGGAGTGCTGGAAAAACCTCTTTAGTGAATGCAATTTTGGGACGCGTGGTTGGTAAGGTTGATGCGCCCATGGGAACCACTCAAGTTGGAGAAACTTACTGTTTGAGATTAAAGGGATTAGAACGCAAAATTTTAATTACGGATACACCAGGGATTTTAGAAGCAGGTGTGGCGGGAACTGAACGGGAACAGCTTGCACGAGAACTAGCAACGGAAGCAAATTTACTCTTATTTGTTGTAGATAATGATATTCGGCGTTCCGAATACGAACCGTTGCGATCTCTGGCAGAAATTGGTAAGCGATCGCTTGTTGTCTTAAATAAAGTCGATCTTTATACAGACGAAGATAAAGAAGTTATTTTGGCACGTTTGCGCGAACGAGTGCGCGGATTTATTGCACCCAGTGATGTTGTGGCAATTTCAGCCAATCCTCAAGTGGTGGAGTTAGAAGAAGGCGGTCTCTTTCAACCAGAACCCGAAATCTTACCATTACTCAAGCGAATGGCAGCAATTTTGCGAGCAGAGGGTGAAGATTTGGTGGCTGATAATATCCTCCTGCAATCTTTGCGCTTGGGTGAAGAAGCAAGAAAAATTATCGATGCTCAACGTCGCCGCCAAGCTAATAAAATAGTTGAGCGATTTCAATGGATTGTTGCTGGTGTGGTTTCCGTGACACCAATACCAGTGGTAGATTTGCTTGCAACAGCTGCTGTGAATGCCCAAATGGTGGTGGAAATTGGGAGAGTTTACGGTTGCGATTTAAATTTGGAGCGTGCAAAGGAATTGGCGCTGTCTTTGGGGAAAACTCTTGCTAGTTTGGGAATCGTTAAAGGAGCGCTGCAGTTACTTTCTGTGGCATTACAAACAAATATTGGGACTTTTATTATTGGTAGAGCCATTCAAGGCGTAACAGCTGCCTATCTGACGCGAATTGCGGGGAAAAGTTTTATTGAGTATTTTCGCAATGACCAAGATTGGGGCGATGGCGGTATAACTGAAGTTGTGCAGCGTCAGTTCCAACTGAACCGTCGGGATGAATTTATGAAGTCATTTATTCAAGAAGCGATCTCACGAGTTGTTAAACCGTTACAAGAAGAAAGCGAGCCGTGATAGGGGGGACTACTCGTTCTTGACCAAACGTTTCTCATCGATTGAACAGTGCGATCGCACTACTCAATATCTCGCTAAAGACTGCCCTAGGGGAAAGAACTCACGAAAACTATAAACACGCTATTATTCTTTTTATACTCTAAATTTTTGTTCTTTTCCTTTATTATTAACTCTACTTGTTTTTATCTAAGTAATACTCAACACTGTTTTTTCTAATTTTCTCCGTAAAAATAACTATACTATATGTTATTGTTAAATAAGGACATTACATTGTTCATTTATTTACAGGGCATTCCGGAAACAGGGGGCAAAAATAGAAAACCTATATAAGCAGTGACTCAGTAGCTAGCTAATGACAAACTATATGATAGGCAAGGTACTACAAGGACGTTACCAAGTTGTCCAGAGCTTGGGGGCTGGGGTATTTGGTGAAACATACGTTGCTGTAGATATCGAAAATCCAGAAAACCCTAAATGCGTCGTTAAACAACTCAAGGTTACTAGTACACAACCTAGTTACTTACAAATTCTAAGACTGCGGTTTCTGACAGAAACCGAAACACTAAAAAATCTCGGACATCACAACCAAATTCCCGAACTCCTGGGCTGTTTTGAGGAGAACGAACGTTTCTATTTGGTACAGGAGTTTGTTGAAGGTCACTCAGTCGCAGCAGAACTACCCATTACACCAGAATTGGGCTATCTGTGGAATGAGAGTGAGGTTGCTGAGTTTTTACAAGAAGTTTTGAGGATTCTGGATTTTGTTCACTCTCATGGTGTCATACACTGTGATGTCAAACCAGAAAATTTAATCAGACGTGCTTGTGATGGTAAGCTAATGCTGATCGATTTTGGATCGATTCAGCCTATTGATTTTGGCTCAGATACAGTTTTGCCCATTTATCGGATACCTGTCACTTCGTTGGGATACATACCACCGGAGCAATTTATCGGTCAGACGCAGCCCAATAGTGACATTTATGCTTTGGGTATGATTGCTATACAAGCTCTGACAGGACAAACACCCCTACAGTTGAAGGTCGATCCCACCACTCAAGAGATTGTTTGGCGTTCTAGCACTACCCCGGTGAGTGATTACCTAGCTGCAGTAATCAGCCAAATGGTTCGCCACAACCACAAAAACCGCTATCAATCTGCCAATGAAGTCTTGCGAGCACTTCAGCAAATGCCAAGTGACACTTGGGACTCGCAGACAGTCGTAGATGTAAAGTATAGTGTTTCAGATACAGATGACAACACTCATCCAAGAGTCAGTACCGACAGCAGCCCTTCTTCAGCGAAATCGTCTCCACTTTTAACGGGGATGAAGGTGGGATTAGCAGCTAATTCTTTGGTAATGGGTTTTGGTGTTTATTCGATTATTTACAACACTCCTGCATATTCAGAAACAGAAACTTTATACAAAGCAACCGAGCAATTTCAATCTGGTGACTTGCAAGAAGCTATTGCTTTAGCTAAGTCAATTCCCTCAAATAGTAATGTTTATCCTGAAGCACAAAGTAGTATTGATGAATGGGAAAAACAATGGCAGACAGCTGACGAACAGTACAAAATAGCTGAAAAAGCCTTTCAAGAAGGTCGTTGGGCTGAAGTTCTTCGCGCTGCCTCTAAAATGCCTGATAATATTTATTGGCAATCAAAAACTGACAATTTAGTCGAGCAAGCCCAATCACGCATCGAAGAACAAACAAAAAATTTACTTTCTAAAGCTTATGAAAAGGCAACATTAAAAGACTTTAACACTGCACTAAACTATCTCCGCCAAATTCCTGAAGAATCTTCTGAAGGAGCACTCGTTCAACAGAAGTTAGCTGAGTACAATCGGAAGAAAGAGGTGAGAGCTTCTTATTTATTACAAAAAGCTTATAACAAAGCTTCAGAACGCGATTTTCTAGGGGCTGTTCAATTTCTCCAACAGGTTCCCAAAGATACGCCCGTCTATGCTACAGCTCAAGTTAAATTACTTGAGTACACGCAAAAGCAACGTACACAAGCTGAAGGTCAAAAACTAGCTTCCTCAAAGTTAACGAATACTTCTTTAGATATGGTTCAGCCCTTTACAGATAGTAGTTCCGCAACAAGTTTACAAAATCTCGATCTGGATAATGAGTTGCATGAAGTCAATATAAGATAGTCAATGGTTAAAAAAAACTTTAGACACAGTAGAGAGAACTCATGGTTTTTCTCTACTGTGGAGGCGGACTGTTGGGCGTTTCTACAGTGTCTTGACTTGGTAATAATAACTGTTCCCGTGCTCGATCGCGAGCATCGATTGCTGGTTGATAATCCGGCTTAAGTTTAAGCGCTTTGTTGTATGCTGAAATGGCATCTTGATAGAGTTTCAAGTTCAACAAAGCATTACCTTTGCTATACCAAGGTTCGTAATGATTCGGTTCTTGACTGATGGCTCGATTGTAAGACGCGATCGCATCTTGATATTTTTTCAAGTTATACAATGAATTTCCGCGCCCGTACCAAGCTTGATAGTTTCCGCGTTTGAATTGAACAGCTTTATCATAAGAGATCACTGCTTCTTCATAACGTTGCATTTGATGAAACGCCCAAGCCCGTCCATACCAGGCTTGATAGTTACTGGGATTATATTTAATGACTTCCTCAAAAGAGTCTACAGCTTCTTGATATCGTTGCAAACTGTTGAGTAAATTTCCTCTAGATAGCCAAGTCAAATAATCATTTGGTTTGTATTGTACTGCTTTCTCATAAGATGAAATTGCATCTTGATAGCGTCGTAGATTGACCAAGACATTACCGCGACTGTACCAAGCGCGATCGTAAGCAGGTTTTAATTCTGTCACTTTATCATAAGCCACAAGTGCTTCATCATAACGTCTCAAATTATTGAGAACTAGCGCCTTATTATACCAAGCCTCATAATAGTCCTGTCTTAATTCAATAGCTTTATTATAAGAGTCAATAGCCTGGTCGTATTGTTTGATTTTTGTTAAAACCTCTCCTTTTTTATTCCAAATTTCCGGCTGATTCTTATTGAATAACAAAGCTTTATCCAAGGAAGAAACAGATTCTTGGTATCTTTGCAATTGATTTAAAGCAAAGCCCCGACCGCGCCAAGCTTCCAGATGATCGGGCTGTAGTTGGATGGCTTTATCATAAGCAGCCAACGCCTCCTGATATTTTTTCAATTCATATAATGTTTTCCCTTGACCGTTCCATGCTTTAGCATAATCCGGTCTGAGTTCTAATGCTCTGTCATAGGTTGAGAGCGCATCCTTATAACGTTGCAGATCGTAAAGTGTATTGGCTTGCTGATACAATTCCGTTGCATTTGTTGAATTAATCGCATTGACAACATAAATAGAACCTGCTGTACCCGTACCTATTAAAGTGATAGCAGCTAAAATTTTTATAAATATATTTTTGCCAGATTTGCTACTAGTTTTGCTCTGAGTTTTTATATTTTGTTTATTTATAGAAGGCGGACTCAATGCCACAGTTTGAGACTGAGATTTTTTTAATTCTTTCAGGGCTTGCAAAGCAACAGAAGCTGAAGAAAAGCGCTGTCGAAAGTCATAGCGCACCATTTTATCTAAAACTTGCGCTAAATCCTCATTCACTGAAACCCTTTCGCGCCATATAATTTCGCAAGTCTCTGCGTCTTTTTCCAATTCTTCAGGAGACAATCCAGTCAATGCTTGAATACCCAAAATTCCAACAGCATAAATATCGCTGCTAAATTTGGGATTTCCCTGCGCTTGCTCGCTAGGAATATAGCCAGGAGTTCCAATAGCAACAGTAAATTTTGTGTGGCGATCGGGGCTAACAAATTGCGTGGCGATTTGTTTAACAGCACCAAAATCGATAAGGATTAACTTTCCATCAGAACGCCGTCTGAGGATATTATGAGGATTGACATCGCGGTGAATAACCTTTTGTTGGTGAACAAAGTCTAAGATTATCAAAATTTCTTCTAAAAGAGCAATAACGCTATCTTGAGAGAGAGGTTTTTCGGGTACGATTTCACAGCTGAGATTTGACCCTTCAATAAACTCCTGTACGAGATAGAATTCCTCGTTCTCCTCAAAGTAAGCTAAAAGTTGGGGAATGCTGTCATGAGTTCCCAATCTAAATAAAACTTGAGCTTCCGTATCAAATAAACGTCTTGCTGTTTCTAAAGTAACAGGGTCATTCGCTTGAGGTTTAAGTTTTTTAACAACACATTGCGGAGAGCCGGGTAAATGGGTATCACTAGCGATAAAAGTTTCGCCAAATCCACCTCCTCCCAAGTGACTGATAATTTGGTATCTTCCAACAAGCGTGCTTCCTAACATTCGGTTTACCCAGCCTAATCCTGATGATTCCGATCCCAATATTGCCACAGCTAACCACTAACTACTAACTACTAACCACTAACTACTAACTACTAACCCAAAATCAGCATGATTCCTATTGGTGATAACGTTTTCTTTTTCACGCGCCGAAAGCCAGTCATTATTTATGTGCTGATTGGCATTCATCTTGCTTTGTTTTTGTGGGAACTGAAACTAGAGTTAAGCGGTGAACTCGGCGCTTTTGTCAATACTTGGAGTATAGTACCAGCACGGATAAGTGATGCGATCGCAGCAGGGCTTTCTGGCAATCTGGCCGCTTGGTTAGTGGTTCTGATGCGTGCGACTTGTCTGGTGAGCGGAATGTTCCTGCACGGAAGTTTTAGTCAAATTTTAGGTAATTTAATATTTCTATGGGTTTTCGGTAGAACCATTGAAAGTATTCTGGGATATGGGTGGTTCTTGTTACTTTACTTGCTTTCCGGTCTTTTGACTGGGCTTTTACAAGTTTTAGTTGAACCTAGCTTAACAATACCGTTGATTGGCGCAAATGGGGCTATTGCAGCTATTTTAGGAGCTTATGTTCTGAAATTTCCCCAAACAAAAATTGACACGGTTTTACCTTTATTGATTATCTTTATCCCCATACAACTACCAGCTTTTTTCTTCCTATTTTGGTGGTTTGTGCAGCAATTGTCTTATGGTATTGGCAGTTTAAATATTCCAGGTGGTGTTAATCCCTTTAGTCTTGGTTACTGGGCTCATGGTGTGGGAATAGTTATCGGTGCAGTTTTTATGAAATTCTTATCCAAGAAACACAAATGAAACTCCACCATGTTACTCTGAGGGCAATTTGCTTATTCATTCTGGTTGTTCTGAATCTAAAAGCGTACCTTCTAAATTAGCTCTTTCCAAATTAGCTCCATTCAAATTCGCATCTTGCAGTTCCGCTTGACTCAAATTCGCATCTGTTAAGTCAGCAACAACTAGATCTGCTCCACTCAAGTTTGCTTGCTCCAAATTTGCAGCCATTAAATTTGCTTCATGCAAGTTAGCCTCGTTGAGAGTTGCAGTTATTAGGTTAGCAACAGTCAAGTCAGACTGACTTAAGTTAGCATTATCTAGAATGGCTCCATCTAAAATAGCTCCATCTAAAATGGCTCCACTTAAGTCGGCTCCACTCAAATTTGCCTGAGCTAAATTCGCTCCATTGAGATCTGCATTTGTCAGACTGGCTTGGCTGAGATTTGCTCCATTGAGATTTGCTCCATCAAGTAAAGCCCCATCCAAAATAACTTCACTGAGATCGGCTCCTGCGAGATTTACCTCACTTAGTTCGGCTTGTGTAAAATCTCTAACACCTGCTACATATTGTGAGAGGAGTTCTGTTGCTTTCATGACTCTTACCTAACTCAAATGACTCACAACGACTGATTTTCTAAAAGACTATTACTGTAAGTCTTTATTTAGAAAAATGAAACCTTTTTTTGAATATATAGCAGTCCAAAATGAAATACAAAAATAAGAGTGAAGACTGCTAATTGCTTTTTGACCATTAGCCATTAGCTATTAGCTATTAGCAATCCAAATTTTTTACAAATAATTTAGGATTGCCATATAACTGCAATTGTTCTAAAGTACCAAAAATAGCCCCTAAAATATGTCTATCTAAAGTTATAAATGTGGCAATCCTATTGAAATTTTGAAAAAAGTAAGTGGAGATTGCCCATCCTACAGGACTTAAAAATTTGCATGAATGATTTAGGATTGCTATGGTCTCTACATATAGATAGAGACAACAAAGAAATCATGGTAAAATTGTAGGCATTTGATTGAGAATATGACACAGTTATTAGACAAAGTTGTATGGATAACTGGTGCTTCTTCAGGCATAGGAGAAGCACTTACTTATGAAATAGCACGACAAGGAGCTAAAATTATTTTGTCGTCCCGCAGAGAACGGGAATTACATAGAGTTAAGAATCATTGTCCCGGAGAATCCGATAATTATAAAGTTCTTCCTCTTGATTTAACTAAAGCAGAAACATGGAAATCATCTGCGGAACAAGCCGAAAGCTTTTTTGGTCGGGTTGATATTCTTATTAATAATGGAGGAATCAGCCAGCGCTCTCTTGCTAGCAAAACCAGCATAGAGATTGAAAGAGAAATTATGGAAGTCAATTTCTTTTCTGCGATCGCTTTAACAAAATATATTTTACCAGGAATGATAGCCAGACAATCGGGACATATTATTGCTATCAGCAGTCTTGTTGGCAAATTTGGTACCCCTTTTCGTTCCACATATGCTGCTTCCAAACACGCATTGCATGGTTATTTTGATTCTTTAAGAGCGGAAGTTTGGCAAGAAAACATACAAGTTACGCTCATCTGTCCCGGCTATATTCAAACCAATGTCTCCCTTAACGCATTAACAGAAACGGGAGATAAATATAATATCATGGACAAAAACCAAGCAGAAGGATTACCCGCTTCTCAATGTGCCAAAGCAATAGTTAAAGCCATTCAATTAAATAAAGAAGAAATTTATATTGGTGGAAAAGAAATCGCCGGAGTGTATCTCAAACGACTTTTTCCAAATTTATTGTCAAAAATTGTACGTCGAATACAACCTTAAGCTAACAGCAGGAGAGATCCTTCGGGTTCTTACCTGAGAGAGGTTCAGTTATCTTTTCTAACGGTTATCATTCCAGAAACAGATTCAATAGAAATTTAACACAACTGCTAAGCCATAGGAGAAGGTAAATGAAATTGTCACCCCTTCCCCAGAATTGTTTACTTGCAATTGTACTGCTATCAAGCACGTTCACGATGCCAAGCAGTCAAACTCGAGCACAAAACGCCAACTCTCAACCATCAAAACTTAACTCAATTTCTGCATCTCAGGCTCGAGTCATACGTAAAGATCTATTTGTCACTAGTGCTCTGGGAATTCGCATTTTTGTGCGAGAGGTGGGATTTAATAACAATTCCGCTAACGCTGGTACTCCCATCTTGTTGATTCATGGAGGCGGTGGAGGCGGTCTTGCAACCTTTGATGTGAATGTACCGGGCTACTCTCTGGCTGAAAAATTCGCTAAAGCAGGACATCGGGTTTATGTGATGAATGTTCGAGGGTGGGAACGATCGACCCGTCCTCCAGCCCTGAATGCTCCTCCCAAAGCCAATCCACCAGCCGTGACTTCCGAGGAAGCAGTTCAAGACATTAATGCAGTCGTGGATTGGATAATTGCCCGCAATCAAGCTCGTTCTGTTGCACTTGTTGGTTGGGCAACAGGAGGACATTGGGCAGGTATGTATACCAGCCGCAATAACGATAAGGTAAGCCATTTGGTACTGCTGAACAGTCTGTATGCGGTAAATGCACCTTGGGAATATCGCAAAAACTTTGAGAATTCCGACCGTCCGGGAGAGTTTGAGCGGGATGCTGGTGCTTACCGATTGGTAACAGCCGATGGACTTATAGCAAATTGGACAGAATCGATTCCAATGGCGGACAAAAGTTTGTGGCGTGTCCCTGCAGTTGCACAAGCCTATCAACAAATCACTCTAGCAAGCGATCCCACGAGTGGAATGCGTCAACCTCCAAGTGCAAGAATTCCTGGGGGGTACCGTTTGGAAAGCTACAACCTCTCACGCGGTCAAAAATATTGGAATGCTTCAGATATTCGCGTTCCCACTCTGTTAATTCGGGGCGAACAAGACCATTGGTCAAGACCGGAAGATATCACAACTTTGAAAGCAGAGTTAGTGAATGCTCCTAGCGTCAAAACTGTTGTCATTCCTAACAGCGGTCATTTTTTGTTACTAGACAGACCAGAACGAGGTCGCGATCGCTTTATAGCTGAGACAATCTCATTTCTTAAATGAGTTTTTTAACCTCACACTTGTCACGTAGCAATCCTACTCGATCTTTGACAATTAACTGCGTCTAAATCCCCGACTTCGTTAAGAAATCGGGGATTTAACTTTTAATAATTCAATCCTCGTCTTCATCTTCCTCATCCCCAAGAATGTTGAACATTGTGCCCATACCTGCAACTAACTGTTGTGCAACATTCATCAGCTGCCGAGCATCTTCTTCTGAAGCGATGTTGACATAGAGGCTTTCAGTATCCAAGCCTGCATACATGGGATGATATATAGCAAAAACTCCATGACTCGGGTTTTCGTAAAGTTCGATTTCCGTGTAACCCAATGCTTCTCTATTAATTAATTCATAACCGTTTTCCTGCAGCCAGCTTGACCAGTTACCCTCGCCAGCACGAGGTAATTCTGATAACTGCTTGGTCTGCCAGTCCATCACTTTCATGGGATTCATGGTTTATTTCCTTTGCCCTGCGATTGCATTTTCTCAAAAATACAATAGCAAGTGGAATGCCAACGCTTCCAAGCATCTAATTCCCTGTCATTATCCACTCGCGTGCAGCCTTTTCTGCGGCTTCAGGAGCAAAGTAGAGCTTGCGTTCGCCAAAGACGACACCGCCAGAGCTAATAACTCGAAACTGCCAACAGTCAGCTTCAGTGTAAAAAATTACAAGTATGTAATTGCGGATACCAACAACTGCGTGAACGAGAGTATGAGTCATGTTGTGGCAGACAGAAGCATGGTCTTTGACACTCTCCGCCCTAAAGGGTCGGAGATTCTTGGTTCATTGACTCGCCGTTAGACGACAGGTTTGCACCAATCGCCCAAGAGGGCAAATCTCCCCAAGCGTAAGTTCCCATGTGCCCCACGGTACTGAGTCCCAATTTAAGGATATTGATGGCTGCGTTCACGTCTCTATCTTCCACAAAACCGCAATGTGGACAAACATGGGTTCTAGTGGATAGAGACTTCTTCACCTTCTCACCACAATTAGAGCAATTCTGGCTTGTGTTATGGGGAGGTACGGCAACTGTAACCTTCCCACATTTGTGACCAAAATACTCTAACCATGACCGGAAAGTTGACCAGCCAGCGTCAGATATTGACTTAGCCAGATGACGATTACGTACCAAGCCTTTCACATTCAAGTCTTCATAGGCTACCAAATCGTTAGATTGGATGACGGAGTATGCTAATTTCTTGCAATACTCTTTTCGTTGCCTACTTACTCTTAAATGTTTACGGGCATATCGATTTCTAGCTTTGTGGTAGTTGGTTGATTGTGTCTGTTTCGCTTTTTTCTTTTTGGGGTCGTACTTCTTGGATTTTTTGCGGTTAGCACGGTTCAACTGTTTTTCAGACTGGCGATAAAACTGGGGAGATTGTTCTACATTGCCTTTGTTATCAGCAATGAAGTACTTCAATCCCAAGTCAATACCTACTATTTGACCTGTCGGTTGAGTCTCAACTTTTAGGTCAACATCGATGGCAAATTGAGCATAGTACCCGTCAGCACGACGCACTAATCGGACTCGCTTAATTTGTTTGAGCTCATAGTAGTTAAGGTCATAAGTTCCCTTTAATTTTAAGGTTCCTATTCCTTTCTTGTCAGAGAAAGTTATAGCTTTGCGGGTATCAGAAAGTTTCCATCCTGATGTTTTATATTCAACAGAACGGCAATGTTTCTTGAACTTTGGAAAACCCTTCTTTCCTTTAACTTTCTTTTTGCAGTTATCATAAAACCGAGCGATCGCCGACCATGCCCGTTCTGCCGCAGATTGTCTCGCCATTGAGTTAAGTTCGTCGGCAAAAGAAAACTCAGCAGCAAGAACAGCACAATGCTTATTCAAAGCATATTTATCTACTTTCTTGTCCTTGTTATCCATCCAATGTCTGAGACATTTGTTTTGAATGAACTGACTAGTACGAATAGCGTCGTTTATCGCCCTATACTGCCTGTCTTTCCCTTCGACCTTAAACTCGTAGATTATCATCGGCTCGACCTAACCAACTCCATCTTTATGCTACTATGTTTTGCATAAAGTCGCCCTAGAAGGGCGAGGTTTTAAACCCAAATTTCTGATAAAAGCTCTCTGGGGAAGCTAAATCTTTCGCAAGGAGAATTTTGAACCAGAGTGAAAACAGGATCTAACCTATGGTATAATACATTTTACCAAAAACAAATTCTGCGGTATTTTGTCCGCTACTCGTCATGCATTTTAGAATTTTAGTTGTAGGAAGCGAGATGGCTTCCCAAAAGGAGGATGACCGGCGCTAAATGTTCCGGTCACCGTCGGCTCGACGTTGAGGCTGCGTTAGCCGAAGTTAAAAAGCTTCAATTTGACCGCAAATATCGTGATGCCTCTGGATTGTTTTTCATCGAAGGTGTACGGAATTTTGTGCAAGCAATTGACAATGGCTTTGATGTATCTACAATCCTGTTTAGTGAGAAACTGCTGACAGCACCTATTGCACGAAAGCTAGTTCGCCAAACTCGGCGCAAAGGCGCGAACAGCGTCTCCATCACACCAGAACAATTTCGACAAATCTCTCATACCGAACGTGCTTCAGGTGTTGCGGCGATCTTGCGTCAGCGCTGGTTCAAGTTGCATGATGTTTCTCCACAAACTGGTTTGTGCTGGGTAGCTATTGAAACTGTGCGCTCGCCGGGAAACTTAGGAACCTTAATTCGTACTTCTGAGGCTATAGGTGGTGCTGGATTCATATTTATTGGTGGGAGAGTCGATCCATTCGATCCGGATGTTATTCGAGCATCTATGGGCGCACTCTTCCGTCAGAAGTTTATACGCACCGGATTTTCTACACTGACTGAGTGGATAAATCGCCACTCCTGTCATGTCATTGGTGCTTCACCAGACGGAACAATTGACTTTCATCAATTTGATTATCCTGGTTCGACTGTTCTGTTCTTAGGTGAGGAACGTCAAGGTTTAACCCAACAACAGAGAGATTTGTGTCAGCATCTTATACGGATTCCAATCGTAGGGACTGCTGACTCTCTCAATCTCGCTGTAGCAGGTAGCCTCCTCATGTATGAGGTTTATAGGTCAAAAGTTTTCAATATCTAGAACCACAGTATTTTCTTATAGAAAGGGTATCTCGTATCTGTTCTCGCTGGAGGGGATGCGAGAAACCCTTTGATGATTTGGATAGAAACTGAGGGAACACTGAAGATACACATCTTCGTTCGTATGCAAATTCCTCATGAAAATAATGGCGCAAACGAGTACCAGGCTTGTCATGCGGCACCGACCTCTGGGAAAGTGGTGGCAAGGTGGGTTAATTTTTGCTTTTAGCTTGGTTTTTGTGATTTCCGGACTGTTTGTTACGCCTGTTTCGGCTAGTTTCAACTGTCATCGCTTCTCATCCAACCAAATCAATTGTGAATTAAAGCAATTTAGAATACTGGGAGGTACAAAAAAACAACGTATTTTCGATCCTCAAATAGCAAATATTAGAACCAAAAGTGGCAGTCGGGGAGGAAGCAGGTATCAGGTCGTTATTTCAAGCCCACAGGGAGAATTTGAGATTCAGTCACCTACTCACAACTACGAACAAAATCAGCAAGTTGCTTCCCAAATAAATAGTTTTATTAGCTCTCAGCAAACAGACTTCTCAGTTAGGCAAAACCAGTGGCATGATTACTCTTTATATTTTCTATTCATTCTAGTGCTAATGACAATTGGAATGTTCTTAATCACATCTCCTGTTGAAAACTGTACTTTCTACAAGAGTCTAAATAAAGTTGTGATAGAACGCAAAGGTTTACGCGATCGCAAGCTCGTTGAATATCCATTTTCAGAGATTTTACGTGTTGACATAGAATCAAAAAGCGAACGTTACGGCAAGCGTTACCGACTTATCCTGATTTTGAAATTTTTACAGGAGATTCCAATTCATCAAAACTATACCAACAAAGAAGATGTTTCTCATTGCCTTTTCAACATCCATTTATTTATGGAGCACAAAATTTAACTGGGGCATTTATGCAAAAGTCTCTAGACACAATTAACAGGTTCAACAGGATAGCTCTCCACTCAGTCTATGATGAAACATCGGCTTACGTACTTATACTGTCAGAATGTTCCGTCAATCAGTGCTAGCCGCCGCCTTTCGTGGCGAACTCGTTCCCGAAGACCCCAATGACGAACCTGCATCTGTCCTGCTAGAATGCATTCGCGCAGAACGTGCCTTACTCCAAAACCAAACCAAAACTGCTAAGAAATACACACCCAAAACTGGTGGACGGCGGGGTAAAAAAACCCAACAGTCAGAACCAGAACCGGAGTCAGTGCAGTTAGAGTTATTGGAATAGCGTATAGGGCGAGCGCTCAGGCGTGGAGTAGTTTGGCTATGGCTGCACACAAGGGCTTAGCGAGCACTTTGGGTTGCTTATACCAACATCTGCATATTTAAATCGTTGAAGCAGTGTTCCATTCAGAATTAAAAAACATCGAATCTTGTGTATCAGATTCCAAGTGAGCCGCTTCATTTTTTGATAGGTCATTCAGAGATAACCCTATGATAAGACTTTGCCCACCACTTAAAAGCATGAAACGACGGTGTTCTTTATCAGATTTTAATTGCCGGATTTCTCCTAAAGAGTTTAGCTCTTTAAACCATGATTGAATATAAGGCTTAGTTAATCTATTACCCACTTTGCTTGAGGTAAGCAGGCGTACATTTTGTGAAACAGAGACTCCAAGTGTTGCTAGTGTTAAAATGTGGCTCAAACCTTTGTTATCTAAATAAGGGTCAAAGACTGCTTCAATTGTAGATGTGGCAATTAATCCTACTAACTTGCTAAAATTTGTGGTAGGTTCATTTTGGTAAAGACGTATTGACGTTGGAGTTGAAGACCATAACAATGCCGTTGAAGTGAATGGAATTCGATTTGAAACTTTAGTCCCCGAACGAATGATACACCTTCCTAAGCATGGAGACGAAACTCCTGTTCAGTTTGGAGTTCGGATTACCAATCAAACGTCAATTCCTTATCGTTTTGAGTTGCAGCGGTTTCTACCAGAACTTTCAGATTCACATGGACGGCTAATGAAAGTAGAAGGCGTAAATCGGAATACTAGTACTGAAACTGAAGAATCAGATATTCCGCTGATTACACCCGGACAGAATTTGGAATTTTTAGTGAATGCCCAATTCAGTTGGTACAGCAAAGACTGCCTTACGCTTTCAGGTAAAGCATTTTATGGAGGTGTTTGGGAATTATATAACTTCAAATCTGGTACATACCAAATTAGGCTTAATTATGAAAATTATCTGGTAAAAAAGAAGATGTTTTTATCAAAAGGAAGAATGGAAGTTGATAGTTTTTGGGTAGGAAAAGTTGCCACAAATTTAGCTCAACTGTCCCTCAGATAAAACTGAATACTGTCTAACTAATGATGCAGAAGTAATACCATTTTGGGTCATTTACTTATACATAGCTCAAGCAGCCAATTTGGAGGATGCTGTTGCGATGATACGCACTCAGTACCCAGAAGTGGTGGAGACCTTGGAAGTCGTGACTGTGGGCGACGTGCTAGCACCTAATCAAGTCATTGCTTTAGACTACAGTCAGTTACTATCAAATTGACATCTCCAACCAGCCTTAAATGCCGTCCCGTTATATTCACTCCCGCCTAGAACGAATGCGCCGAGTGGATGAATACCCTTTCCCAAAGGGAACTAAGGGGGGTAGTAATGTGATGAAAATGACAGCTAACCACTTTTCAAACATCTTCTTAGATACCTTTCCGGATATCACAGAACAATCGCCATCTTCAAAACGGTAGTTATTGATTGCTCTTTTCTTACATATTAGGACAAGTTGGCATATCATCTCCAACAAGTAGTCTTGCAAGACTGGGCAATGCCTCACCGTAAGTTGGGTGAATGTGAACCGATTGTTCGAGTACCTGCCAAGTTGCTTTAGCTTCCATAAGTGACAAAAAGACATGCACGAGTTCCGCCGTTTCGTACCCAACCAACGTTGCTCCTAAAATCAAATTTGTGTGTGTGTCGATAACCATGCGGTAGAAACCCAGATCGTGCCCCCATTCAATGCTACGGGCGATGTAAGCCATCGGCAGGGTGACTTCGCGGGCGGTAATTCCCTGTTTTTGAGCCTGGTCTAGCGTCATCCCTACCCGACCCACTTGCGGCTCTGTGTAAACGGCATAGCCTAACACTCGATCGTTGCGTGTCCGGTGTTCGCCACACAGAATGGCTTTCAATCGACGATAGTCTTCCCAAGAAACATGGGTAAAAGCAGGCTGCTTGGCAACGTCTCCGATCGCATAAATTCCAGAATGAGTTGTTTGAAACCGCTCGTCGATTTTAACAAACCCTTGTGCATCTAATTCAACGCCTGTCACTGCGGTATTTAATGCCTGAGTATTCGGTTTGCGCCCAGTCGCAATCAGCAATGCTTCCCCATTAAGTACTTCACCATTATTCAGCGTTAGGGTAAACACACCATTGGTATAAGCAACCTGCCGAACAGTCACATTGAAATGCAGTCCAATTCCGTCTTGCTTAAAGGCATCGGCAAGCACAGCACTGACATCGGATTCTTCTTGAGCCAGCAAGCGATCGCCCCGCACAATCAATGTGGTTTGGCTCCCTAAACGTGCCATTCCTTGCCCTAACTCTAGGGCAATATAGCCACCGCCGACTACGAGCAATCGTGGGGGAATTTGCTGCAAATCAAAGAAATTTCGGTTGGTGAGATAAGGCGTTCCAGCTAAACCAGGAATGTCAGGAATAGTAGAGGATGTTCCCGTGTTGATGACCACGAGCGGAGCCTGCACGGTTACACCTCCTCCGCTCACAGTTCGTTCTCCGGTGAAAGCGGCTTCAGCGCAAACAACTCTAACCCCTGCACTCTCTAATCGGCGCTTAGTACCCTGGTTAAACTGGCTGCGAATACTACGCACACGCTCCATCACAGTAGAAAAATTAACTTCAACCTGCGCGTGTATGCCTAGCTTTGCCGCTTGTCGAGCGCGACCTGCGGCATGGGCAGCTGCTAAAAAGGCTTTAGAAGGAGTACAGCCATAGTTTATGCAACTGCCGCCCAATGCATCGCGCTCAAATAGAACGACATTTCGACCTGCTTTGGCAAAGTCAACCGCAAGTGGAACTCCGCCCTGACCGCTTCCAATCACAATTACATCTGCTGTTTCCATGGTTACCTCTGTTAATAGCTACTACTTATTGCAGTTTGTCGAGTATGACTAGCTTTAATTAAATCAGTGAGAAGGTCGCCGATTGCGATCGTTGGTGCGTTTGTATTGCTTGTCCTCAGCATTTATGATGGAGGAATTGAGAACTTGTGAGTCCTCAATTCCATGTACTCGTAATTCTGAGTTTACCACTGCCATTGAGTCAGTACTCCGGAATGCAAGTTAGTGTCCTGCGCTCTGTCCCCCATCGACATGAAGGATTTCACCCGTCACGAAGTTAGCTGACTCGAGGTAGAGAACCGCATCGACAACATCGGAAATCTCGCCCATATGACCGATCGGGTGCAGGGCATCGAGCTGTACGTGGGTTTCGACAGGATGCATTGGCGTCTTGATAGTACCCAGCGCCACTGCGTTCACCCGGATACTGCGCTTGGCATACTCGATCGCTAGCGATTTGGTCGCAGCATTTAGTCCGCCCTTTGTCAGCGACGCAAGCACGGACGGTACGCCAGCGATCGGGTTGTCAACCAAGCTCGTCGAGATCTGCACGATATGACCGCTGCCCTGCTTCTCCATTTCGGCGATGGCGAATTGCGTCATGTGAAAGAAACCAGCGATGTTGGTGCCCAAGTACGCTGCGTAGTCAGCTTCGGTGTATTGGGTAAATGGCTTGGAGATGAAGATGCCAGCGTTGTTGATGAGGGTATCGATGCGCCCGAATCGAGCCACGCCTTCGGAAATGGCACGCTCGGCGGTTTTTCGCTCGGCGATGTCACCAGGTATCACTAGGACTTCATCATCATTCGATGGCTCGATTGAGCGCGAGGTCGCCACCACCCGATAATTGCGATCGCGGTACGCCTTGACGAGGGCTGCGCCGATGCCTTGCGATGCCCCGGTAATCACAACAACTTTCTGTTCAGTGCTCATAGTAAAACTCCTTTATGCTTTTGAGGGTGTTGCAATTCTGACCTCATCATTTGGAAAGAACAGAAAAAACCTCTTCCATGTAACGGTCAGCAGCTGCGTCAGCTTCTTCTGGACTGCTGCCATTTTGACGTGCCTTTAGATAAGGTGTGTACCAATCCCACCAGTGATGCTCGGAGTGAACCTTCTCGTAGCGATCGTGGTGCTCTGCCGTCTCGCGGAGAAGAGTTGCAAAGGTTGCAACGTCCATGTCTCGTGCTTGCGTCAACTCCCACTCGCGACCGGGAAGTCGTTCCTCGATCTCCTGGAGCAACCAGAGATTCCCTTCTGGATCTTCAAACGAGGCAAATGAGAAATAAGAACGACCTTGCGGGTCGCGTCCGCCGACTCGCGGGTTCTCAACAGCGTTGTTAAAGGGTCCGCCAGCGTAGTGGAAAATCTCGCTCACGTTGACACCACGAGCGATCAAGTCTTCGCGGGCGGCGTCGAGGTCGTCCACGGCTAGAACCAGGTTGTGCGCCGAGCCAATATTGTTCGGAGTCACTCCTTTGCCGAAGATAATCGAGGCTTCCGAGTTGTGGGGCGTCATCTGCACGCCACGGAAGTCGCCCTCCACCACGTCGATGTCGAACCGCCAGCCGAGATTCTCGTAGAATGCCTTCGCACGGTCAACGTCGGAAACGCTGAATACCACGACTTCGAGTTTCATGTTTTGACTGCTTAAGCGATTGCTACTCATTTCGATCTCCTTTATTGTTGATGGATTTGATGTTCAAATTGATTACTTTTCATTCTTCTTTAATCGCCCAATATAAACCACTCAAGTTATTTGAGTTAAAACGCGATTTAATTGTTCTTTGCTTGAAGCAGGCTACCCTAAGTGAGCCACAAGCAATATCAACACGTTGATGGTCAAAGTCGTATTTACTATTTTTCAATCCTGATAATGCTTTTTCGTATTCTGCCTTTTCTGCCTACACTTAAGATTAAAGTGTACTTATCCCCTTGTCCAAACATTTTGATTACAACATGAATTTTCTCTCATGGAGGCGTCGCTTGCGTGGAAAACAGCTGACAAATCAAAAATCGCCAGATGCATCGGCAGCAGTCCCCCTACTTTTTCCTGGGGTAGCGGTAGATGCAGATGAAGTTTCTCTGTTCCATCAGACCATCGATCGAGGCATAGCCAAACGAGAATTGCAGTCTGGCAAACTGCTGTGGACTGTGCCAACTCCGGGAGTACCTCTGGCAGTAGTGGGGCAAAATGTTTGGCTGATAGAAGGATTGGGTAGTCAATTTTGCATCCTAGCACTGAATACTGAAACTGGTGAAACAGTCCACACCTCGACTTGGTTCAATATGCTATTGGGCTTGCCTGCCATCTTTGACTATAACCATTATCAGGGACTATCCATTAATGTTGAAGCAGCCCAGCAAGCTTCAACACAAAACCTTTGGATACGCATTGATGGCAGAACCCAATACGCGGGAGGAGCCGTTCCCAGCCCGCACATAGAAGCTGAAAGTTATAAAGCAATTTCTATGTTGGTGCAAGTTATTCCAGCAACAGCAAATGTCTCGTTAGCTAAAACCGATCGCATAGATGGCTTCACAAAGTTCATGGAGAACCAGCAGGATAATCAACTGCCCATTCCTTTTCCCAGCGACTGTGTTGGGGGAGTGCCAGTCAATTCGTCTTTGATGTCGTCCCAGAAACATTGGGTGGTTCGCTCTGCCCAACTCTCTAACTGCGTTGTGTTGCTGCAGATTTTACCTGTCGATAACTTTAGTGCGCCTTTTTTGCTTCTGCGAGTATTTTCGTCAGATTTAAAGCGCTTGCTGTGGCAGCAACCCATTAGTAATTACTACGAATCCCCAGCCCGCTGCTAACAACTGATGGAATGCGAGCACTTGAGGAGTAATAACATTACGTGAAAAAACAATAAGTAGTTTGTTAGATATCTCCAGAACAATTGCATTTTTGAATTGAAATTCCTATAAACCCAAGTAATAGGGGAGAAAAGAAACAAAATACTCATGACTCCCCTAGTATCAGATTATTAACTTTTTTAGGCTTCTACAGGATTAGATCTATCTCGTAACCATTGTTCTAAATCAGCAACAGTCGAAAAATCCAGTAATGCTTCTGCTAATTCTTCTAACTGTGCAACAGGTAATTTACAAATTTGCTCAATGAATGGGGCTTCAATCTCACCAAGACGACGATTGAGTTGTCGTATAATGACTTTCTGCTCACCTATTATTTCGCCTTCTTCCCTACCTTCTTCCCTACCTTCTTCCCTAGCAAGTTGTACAGTTGGGCTCACCAAAGCCATTTTCCTTTCCTCCTCAAAACGATTGATTTTGGCAACTAATCTTTTTTGTAGCTGTTCGGGCAGCGTCATCATTGTATCAATTATGTCAAAGAGCTTAACAATTTGCTGTTTTGTCAAACCCTGCTCATAAAGTCCGCAAATTAAATGCCATTTCCATTCTTCCCTTTGAGTCAAATTACTCGTGGTTGCTTTAGTTTTTAGATGTGCCATCGTAATGATGGCAAATGGATTACTATTGGATTCTAACTCATGCCAACTCTGTTCGTAATCCATAAGCTTGACAGAGGGAAATGTGAAACTCAATGAGCAATCTAAAACAGATTTAGCATAGCGGTTAGGTCGCCATGTAGGAATAGTGTCACCTAAAACCGCCAAACTAACAACAAATTTCTCATAAAGTTCGGCGGCGCGGTAATTATAAGTGTAAGTAAGTCAGCGTTAAAAAATCAAACTATGTAACGACATATAAAATCAACAAAGAGCCTATGAATACGTCGTTCTAAGGTTTTTACAAAACTCAACATACATTGGTTTTATCGCGCCG